>JADLCW010000323.1 GCA_020847015.1 Thermomicrobiales bacterium
CGGATTGCCGGCCGGCGTGCTGAATCTCGTCACCGGCAGCGCCGCCACGGTCGGCGAACCACTGACGCACGACCCGCGCGTGGTCGCCATCAGCTTCACCGGCTCCAACGAGGTGGGTTCCAATTTACGCAAGGTCGCCGCCGAGCGCGGAGCCAAACTGCAATTGGAGTTGGGCGGCAAGAACCCGGCGATCGTGCTGGCCGACGCCGATATCGAACACGCCCTCGGTCAGGTGCTCAACGGGGCGATGATGAGCACCGGTCAGAAATGCACCGCCACCTCGCGAGCGCTGGTGGACCGCCGCATCGCTCCTGAGTTCACCGAGTTGCTTGCCCACCGGATCGGCGCTTTGAAGGTGGGCAATCCGCTCGATGCCGATACCCAGATTGGCCCTCTCATCAACGAGAAAGCAGCCGAGCGAGTCGCGGGCGAGGTCAAGGCGGCGCAGGAGCAAGGGGTCAATCTCCTGGTCGGCGGCGGGCGCGTCGGCAACGGGCTGGAGAAGGGCGCCTTCGTGGCGCCGGCGCTGTTCACCGATGTCGATCCCGAGTCCCGGCTGGGCCAGGAGGAACTGTTCGGTCCGGTGCTGGGGGTGATCCCGATCGATGGCATCGATGAAGCGATCGAGATCGCCAACAAGGTGCGCTTCGGTCTCGCGGCGTCGGTGTTCACCCGCGATCTGGGGACGGCGCTCCGCTTTGTGCAGGGGATCCAGGCCGGTGTCGTCCACGTGAACAGCGAAACAGCCGGGGCCGAACCTCAGGTTCCGTTCGGCGGCATGAAGGGATCGTCGTCCTACTCGCGCGAGCAGGGCAAGGCCGCCCGTGACTTCTTCACTCAGATCAAAACCGTCTATATCGATTTGCCGCCAGTCTGATTCTCCGATTGCGGCTGGCAACCAAAATGCGTGGCACCCTTGGGCGCGGATCGGTCGCGCCGGAGGATACGAGGCGTCGATACGACGCGGGGGAGCAATCATGAGCGACCATCGTAAAGCGCAGGCGGAGCGCGAGGCAAATGTCGTGTGGCAGGGGAATCTGCAAGACGGTCAGGGCATGATTCTGGACGTCACCAGCGCCGCGTTCGCCAATCTGCCGGTGAGCTGGGCGTCGCGTTCGCAGAATCCGGACGGCCAGACCAGTCCGGAAGAACTGCTCGCCGCCGCTCATGCGGCCTGCTATGCGATGGCGCTCTCCCACGAACTGGCTGGCCGGAATGCGCCGCCGCAGCAGCTCGAGGTCCGCGCTCGAGTCGGCTTCGATCCAAAGGTTGGCGGCGGGTTCGAAGTCAGCTTCTCCCGTTTGACAGTTCACGCCCAGGTCGAAGGAATCACCCCCGAACAGTTCGATGAGGCGGCGCGTCAGGCCGCTGAAGGCTGCCCAATTTCAGCAGCCATGAAGGGCAACGTCGAGATCACGGTCCGCCCGACGCTGACCTAATCTCCGGGTTGTTCATCCGTTGCCGAGGGCGTGACTCCGGTCGCGCCCTCGCCGCGTTGAGAAACGCGCCTGAGACGCGGAGATCGCGGATCGCGCGGTTGACAGCGCGGGCAACATGACGTGCCTCGGCCGCCAACGACGATCCGCTCCAACGGGCAGCCGCACCGCGGGCATCCGCCGCGCCCGCCCCGTCCGTAGACGCGCAGGTTCGCCTGGTTCTCGCCGGCATTGCCTTCAGCATCACGGTAGGACGAAAAGGTCGTGCCGCGACGCTCGATCGCTTCCCGCAACACCGTGCGGATCGCGCGATGCAACCGGCGCACTTCGTCGGCGGTTAGATCGGCGCCGGAACGCTCCGGATGCAGCCGGGCACGAAACAACGCTTCATCCACATAGATATTGCCCAGTCCGGCCAGGAACTCCTGATCCAGCAGCACGCTCTTCAGCTTGCCACGTCGCCGCGCCAGCGCCCCATGCAGCCACGCCGCAGTGAAATGGCGCGAGAGCGGCTCCGGACCGAAGCGGTGCTCCAGTTGACGCGCTTCACCCGCCGTCAGAGCGACGACCCGGCCAAACTTGCGCTGATCGCAAAAGCGCACTTCGGATCCATCATCCAGCACGATCGCGCAGCGCTCGAAGCGTAGCGGCGGAGTTCCGGCGAGTGCGAATTCCAGACTTCCAGTCATTCGCAGGTGGGCCATCAGCGCCACGCCGTCATCCAATTCAAGAAGCAGGTACTTGGCGCGGCGGCGCACGGCGACGATGACGCGGCCGCCCACCCGGGCATTCATCTCCTCCGGTGATGCCGGGCCGAACACACCGGGGAAGTCGCCGACGCGTACGGCGACGATCCGCCGCCCAACCAGGCGCGGCTCCAGGGTGCGACGAACGGTTTCGACTTCGGGTAGTTCTGGCATACTCGTGCTCGGAATGACGCCGGCGAAGCGGCGTGGCGACAGAGGGGGTGATTCGAACGTGGCTGACGCGGCAAATTGCCTGTTTTGCGCGATCGCGTCGGGTGCGCTCGGCACGGAGTTTATCGCCGAGAGCGATCGTGCAGTCGCCTTCCGCGATATCCAACCACAGGCTCCGAGCCATGTGCTCGTCGTGCCGCGCCAGCATGTGGCGGCGCTGCGCGATCTGGAACCGGACGACGACGTGATGGCCGCCGAATTGCTGCGGCTGGCTGCCGAGGTCGCCCGCCGGGAAGGGTTGCTGGCTGGTGGTTACCGGGTCGTCATCAACGATGGCGACGATGCTGGCCAAACCGTGCACCACCTGCACCTGCATGTGCTCGGCGGCCGCAAGCTGAACGAGCCACTGGGCTAGCCACGGGGCAGGGGAGAACGCGAATGGAGCAAACGGTGCAGCAGCGGCTGCAAAGCGATCTGAAAGTCGCCATGCGGTCTGGCGACACGACGACGCGCGACGCCATCCGCTATATTCTGGCCGCCCTCAAGAATACCGAGATCGATCGCCGGGGACAGCTTACCGAGGCCGATGCGGAAGCGACGCTCCGCAAGCTGGGCAAGCAACTGGCCGATTCCGTAGACCAGTTCCGCGCAGGCCATCGGGAAGATCTGGCGGCCAAAGAGCTCGCCCAACTCGACGTGCTGAAGCGATACCTGCCGGAGGAAATGAGCGACGAGGATCTGGCCGCGCTGGCGAACGCGGTCGTGGCCGAACTGGGAGCAACCGGGCCGAAAGACATGAGCAAGGTGATGCCAATGTTGATCGAGCGCACTGGCGGCCGAGCCGATGGCCGCCGCGCCAGCGCGGCCGCCCGTTCTGCTCTTGCCGCGGTCGCCGGTTAATCCTGTGGCCGGCGACCTGGATCTGGATTTCGAAACTGCGTTCGAAGCCGAGCCGCCTGCTGGGTTCGATCCAGACGCGGCCGCCGCGCTGGCTCGCTGCGCGCTCGGCCGCGAAGGAGCGACCGGGCGCTGGGCAGTGACGCTGGCGCTAGTTCACGACGATCGGCTGCGCGCGCTCCACCGCGACTTCATGGGCGTTGACACGCCAACCGACGTGATGACCTTTCCAACTGACGACCCCGATCTCGACGGAGGTGGCGACATCGTCATCTCGGTCGATCGCGCCGCCGAGCAGGCCCCCGAATATGGTCTCGACGCAGCCGACGAGGTCACCTTCCTTCTCGTTCACGGTCTGCTCCATTTGTGCGGCTGGGACGACACCGACCCCGAGACGCGCCAGCGCATGCTGGCGCGGCAAAGCCAATTGATCGCGTCCTGCGCCACTCAGTCGGCGACGCCGGCCAGCTAATTCCCTCGGATCGTCGCCGACTCCACGACCGGGTCGTCATGACCGAGAACGGCGCGGCGTAGCAGATCGGCAGCGTGCATCGCGGCCCGACGCTGAATCTCGGCCCAGGTGGCGCGGAGCGGAATCTCCTCGATCCGCTCGATCCGCCCAGCTAGCGCGAAACGCACGACGCCCTCGAAGAGCCCTTGTGCGGCCGGGGTCGCGTCCACCGCGATGCCAAATCCGAGGTCGGTCCCAAAGCGGGTGCGCGCATCGGCGGCCAGATCGGCAGCGTTGCTCGCGCCGCGCGGTAATGCGGCCGCGCCTAGCACGACATCGCCTGCATCTGGCTCGCCCAGCAACAACCCGGCGAATTGGCCGCCCGAACCAGATTCGATGATGCCAAGCGTAAGTCCGGTCACGCGCAGATGGTCGAGCAGCACGGCCGCCAGCGATCGCTCATCCTCGGTGTAGACCGTCGTGGCAAGCCGTTCCCGGATCTCGACCAGCGCATCGCGCAGCAGCGACGCCGCGGCATCATCGGTCGCCCCGGACGCCGTGATGCGGACGTGAACGCCATCGTCCTTGGCGTAGGTGCCCACGTAGGGATTGGTCGCCTTCGTCAGATCGCCCAGCCGTTCGGCGACCGCCGATTCGCCGATGCCGAGCGTGCGCAGATTGGCCGAGCGGTAGGCTCGCAGCGGCAGCATCGGCGCCAGCCGCGGCAGCGCCTGCTCGCGCCACATGCGGTACATCTCGCGCGGCACGCCCGGCATGGCGACCACGACCTTGCCATCGATGCGCACGAACCAACCTGGCGCCGTGCCGACCGGATTGGGGAGCGGTTCGGCGCTGGGGATCAGCCAGGCCTGCTTGGCGTTGCGCTCCGGCATCTCCAGACCGCGCTGCCCGAAAAAAGCGCGCACGGTCTCCAGCAGCCCCGCTTCGACTTCTGGTGTCTCGTCTGCCAACGCGGAGATCGCCTCGCGCGTCAGATCGTCATCGGTGGGGCCGATCCCGCCGGTGCAGATGACCAGATCGGCGTCAGAGACAGCGAGTTCCAGCGAACGGGTCAGGCGCTCCAGATCGTCCCCAATCTGGACGACGTGGAGCAGCTCGATGCCTTGCGCGATCGCCTCCTGGGCGAGAAAGGTGGCGTTGGTGTCGGTCAAAGCGCCGTGGATCAGCTCGCTGCCGATCGAGAGGATATAAGCCCGCATCGCCAGTTCGTCCGCCTTCGTTCGTCGCCCCACCGTCGATCGCGCCCGACATGTTTTCGGAAACGAAAGCATGCGGCCGCGGATGCGACACATCGCGGCCCGATTGTACCAGTCGATCGGTTACCGCTCGGCTCCGCGGGGCAGGAGGGATGGAGTCGCTGCCGGGGCAATCGCCATGCTTTGGGACATAAAACCATCCGCGGGTCGGGGAATGAATTCCCCGACCCGCGGTTCTTGGCGTCCATCCGGCGACTCGATAGGTACCCTCGGAGGGGATCGAACCCCCAACCTTCTGGTTCGAAGCCAGACGCTCTATCCATTGAGCTACGAGGGCATGCCGCGCAGACCCGATCCAAATTGGTCAACCGTCGCGACACGGGAAGCCTAGCACACGGCTGCGTCGCCGGCACGCTCGGCGCGCATTGAGCCTGGTCTCGCTCGATTCGCAAGCGCAGAGCGCCCGGGAGCTTCGTACTCCCGGGCGCTCGCTCGCTCAGACAGAAATCAACGCTTATGCGACGGGTGTCGCCGCGTCTCCCTCCAGCGGCGCCGTCACGGCTCCTTCCGGAATCTGGTCGGCAGCCACGATCCGCCAAACCGTGCCAGTCGGGTTCTCGAAGGCGTTGTACTGGCGGGTGTATTCGCAGGTGCAGGCGGTAGCGTAGAGGTTGCCGGTCGTGTCGGCGCCAGCGCCGGTCACCAGCAGCTTGGTGTCCAGCAATTCCTGGTAATTCCAGTTTCCATCATCGCCGCGCTGTAGACCCCAGAATTTGCCGGAGCACCAGTCGGAGTTGAAGTAGATCCCGTCGAGGGATTTGAATTCCTCGCCGCGATAGACGCCGATGCCGGTGATCGCGCAGCCGTCTGGGCCATGCTTGTACTCAGCCACCGGCAACACGCCGATTTGGGCGCGCGGGCACTCAGTCACGACAGCCGGGTAGCAGTGGCTCCCTTCCATGATGTCCCAGCCGTAGTTCTCTCCGCCGGTGCTGTCCGCCGGCTGGAAGTTGATCTCCTCCCAGGTCACTTGCCCAACGTCGGCGATATAAAGATCGCCGGTCTTGGCGTCGAAACTGAACTGCCAGGGGTTGCGCAGCCCGAACGCCCAGATCTCCCGCTGATAGGCCGGGTGATACTCGGCCGCTTCCAGACTCAACCCTTCGGTCTCACCGATGACGTCGGTGATGGAGTTGGATTGAACAACGCGCGCCGTGGCGTACGGGTTGTCTTCAGGGATGCCGTAGGGCGCATCGCCGTCGGTCTCGACATCGATGCGCAGCATCTTGCCGAGCAACTCGGAGCGGTTCTGCGCCATATCGTACGGATCGCCGCCCATCCCGCCGTCGCCCATGCCGATGTAGAGATAGCCATCGGGACCGAAGTGGAGGGACCCGCCGTTGTGATTCACATACGGCTGGTTGACGGCCAACATCAGGCGCCCGCCCTCGCGATCGGCCACATTCGGGTTATCGGCGGAGACGTGGAATTCCATGATGAATGTGTCGCCGTTGGTATGATAGTCGGTCAAGTTGACATAGAAGAGTCCGTTGGTCTTGTAATCGGGATGAAACGCCAACCCGAGCAGACCCTGCTCCAGGTAGTCGTTCTGGACCAGTTCGGTCAGATCCAGGAACGGGTCGGGCAGCACTTTCCCGTCGGCATCGATGATCCGGATGAAGCCGACTCGCTCGACGACGAACAAGCGACCGGTGCCATCGTTGGGAGCGGCCAGGTTCACCGGGTCCATAAACCCTTCGGCGACCTTGACGAGCTGGATTGCCGGGTTGCCCGGCAGCGTTCCGCCCGGTTGGGCGGTTTCCCCTTCTGCGGCCGCTCGCGGTACGGCGGCGAGCAGTGTCCCCGCAATCATGGTGAGCACCAGGAGCGACGCGAATAATGGTCTCGCCCGCAACATGTCGGCTACCCTCCTGCGACCCGCGATCCGGCCGCGCTGCCGGATTGAGGCGGCATGCTACGTCGTGGCGGCTGACTCCGCAACCGGGTGGCGGCTCCAGATGCCCGCCGAGACGCCATCGCGCCGGTTGGCCGTGTCCCGATCCGGCGTTGACGCGCGCGGCCAGCCACGGGTACCGTTCCCGTCAGGAGGATCGCGCCATGGTTTCACTCGATGCTCAGTCGCCGTCGCGCTCTCTGCGCGATTGGCTGACCCCGCAATTGCTGCTCGTCGTGTCCGGGCTCGTTGTCGCCGTGGCCGTCGCCACCGCAGACAGCGAAGTTGGTCGCGTACTGAATGGTCTCGGGGGGTTGCTCTGGATTGTCGCGGCGGTCTGGATGGCTGCATCGCTGCGGGGCGAACCGCGCGCACTGCCCATCGGCGTGGTCGCGGCGGCGGCAGCGCTGATTCTTGCCGGCATCATTCGACCAGGGACATTTCTGACGGCCATACCCGCGTTCCTGATCGCCGGCGCGCTCGTTGCCATGGTGGCGGGACCGGGCAAGGGGTACTGGGCGTTGCTAGCTCCGGCGCTTTATTTCCCGATCCACATCGTCATCGCCATCGGGCGCGTCATCGCCGCGCACGGCGCCCGCCCGATCCGCACCGCGCCGCCGCCGACCGATGCGCTCGTTCCGCTGTCGATGATCCTGGCAGCCGGCGTGGCAGGCATGGTGGTCGCCAAGCTCCTGGATAACCGCGACGTCGATCGCCGCTGACGGCACTAGCGGGCGGACGGGTCGTCCGCGTTCGGCGCTACTCGTCAAGATCGAATACGAGCACGGATTCCGCCGCCGCCTGCACCAGCGGCACGACTGCGACATGGTCCGGGTGGGGCAGATAGGCGTCTCGAGCGGCGGCGTCCGCAAAGCGCACGATAAACCCGACGGTGTAGCCTTGGCCAAGGCCTTCCGGGCTGACATTCGGCCCCCAGGAAATACCGGCAATCCCGGGGATGCGTTCGCCCAGCCCGACGACGGCGGCGTGCAACCGATCCAATTCGGACGGGTCAATCCCGGCGCGCGGCCGCAGCAAGACCATGTGATAGAGCATATTTGGCGTTACCCCCGGTCGCGCAACGCGCGTTCCACGTCGCGGTGCGATTCCCGCTCGGCACTGGCGGCTCGTTTGTCATAGAGCTTTTTGCCGCGCACCACGCCAATTTCGACCTTCGCTCGCCCCTGCTTCAGACTCATCCGCAGCGGCACGATGGTCATTCCTTTTTGCTCGATGGCCTCGCGCAGTTCCCGAATCTGCGATTTGTGCACGAGAAGTTTGCGCGGCCGGTCTGGTTCGTGGTTGGCGCGATTGCCATGGGTGTAGGGGGCGATGTGGGAACCGATCAGCCACAGCTCCCCATTTTCAACGCGGGCATACGCTTCGCCGAGGGTGACCTTGCCTTCGCGCACCGACTTGATTTCGGTGCCGGTCAGCGCCACGCCCGCTTCCAGGCTTTCGATCACGAAAAAATCGTGAAACGCCTTCCGGTTCGTGGCGACGATCCGGTCGGTCTTGCGCGGTTCGTTCGTTGGTCGGTTAGCACGTGCGTTCATCGGGCGGATCATACGGACCGATGTCCGCGTCGTCAAATCGGCGATGATGTACGTACACGAAACCAGGTCGCCTGCTGGCGCGTTGGGAGGAAAAGGGATGGTCGGAGCCGGCCGGAACGGCGGCTCCGAGACGGGGATGAGCGCGGGGGACCGGCGGGGATGGATCATCGGCGGTTCGACGAACTGACCCGGGGGATGGCGACGGCGACATCGCGCCGAAGGATGTTGCGAGGCGTCGCCGGCGGCTTGCTGGTGATCGCCTTTGGAGCACGGCGGGCGCGCCGCGCCGCAGCGCAAGAGACGAATCTCTGGCCGGGCGCCGCGTGCGTCTCCAGCGATCAGTGCACGCAATATGGGGGGCCGCAACTTTGCGCCGACAACGGGTTCTCCGAGGATGGCGCATTGAATTGCTGTCGCGTCCGGGATGGTCTCTGCTACATCGACACGCATTGCTGCGGCACGCTCACCTGCATCGATGGCGTCTGCGCCGGCGACGCCGATCCGGTTGCCATCGGAGACGGGTTGCCGTTGGGATCAGCCTGCACCGAGTCGGCGCAGTGCGGCGCCGTTGCCGGCGGCCAAGTGATCTGCGGCGACAACTACATTGCCGCCGACGGCGATCTCAACTGCTGCCTCACGGAAGGGAGCGCCTGCGCTGAGGATGTCGAATGCTGCGGCCAGTTCAACTGCGTCGATGGCGTCTGCGGGGCGTTCGCCGGCGGCGATCTCGCCCCCGGCGCCTATTGCGTTGCGACCGCTCAATGCAGCCAGGCGCTTGGCCCGGCCACCTGTGGAGTCAACAGCGATGGAACCGAAAATCCCGTGTGCTGCCTGATCGAGGCGTCACCGTGCAGCACCGATCTGGAATGCTGCAGCGGGATGATTTGCGCCGACAACGGCATCTCCGCCGACGGCGGCCTCAACTGCTGCGGCGCCGCCGGCGCCGGGTGCGCCAGCGACGCCTCGTGCTGCGCGGATCTATTCTGCATCGATGGCGCTTGCCAATCACTTTAACGACCACTCCAGTAGGGGGAAGGAGCCGAGGGGGCGCTTCCGGGCGCCCCCTCGGTGCGCTCCGGGCGTATCATCAGATCGGGCGCGTCGCCAGGCGACGCCTGGTAGATCGAAAGGGGGGTCCGATGCAACGCTCGCTGATTGCCATACTATTTGCCGCCATGCTGCTTGCGCCGGCGGCTGCCTCCGCGCAAGGCGATTCCCCAGCCGCATCAGTCGCCGACGCCGGCAGTCTCGTTCGCACTCAGACGCGCATCTTTCTGCCCTATGGCCCGAACGGGGTCAATTCGCAGTTGACGGTCGAGACGGAGACGGATGCCGTGTGTGATGTCTCTTCGGCGGCATCCCCCGGGCGCCCGGATGCGCGCCGCTGCATCACGACCGATTCGCAAGTTCTCGACCCATGCTTCCAGAACCCCTTCTCGGCGCCAGGTGAAGCCGGTGCGCAGCTCGTTTGCGTCAATTCGCCGGTGGCGACGACGGCGACCGTGGTGACGCTGACCGAATCGTTCGCGGCGCCGGCGCCGACTCCGGGCAGCGAGCGGGATCTCGCGGATGAATTGTTCCGGATGCCGTGGGTGCTGGAACTTGCCGATGGCGAGACGTGCGGCGCGATGACCGGGGCGACCATTGGCTTCGCCGGGCTGCGGGTGAACTATGGTTGCACTGGCGGCGGCGTCCTGCTGGGTGAACCGGATCGCTCCGGGCCGGTATGGACGGTCGATCTGCTGCCGACCGACGGCATCGCCACCACCGATGTCGAGGTAGTTGCCGCATGGGCCTAGGCGAGCCCGCTCCCGTGTCGGAAGTCGATCCCTACGCGCGGATCGCCGATCTGTACGATCTGGAACACGGAGCGTTCACGGCCGATCTCGAGTTCTACCTGAACGTGGCCCAAGCAGTCGGAGACCCCATTCTCGAACTCGGATGCGGCAGCGGACGCGTGCTGCTGCCGCTCGCCGAGGAGGGATTCCGGGTCACCGGTCTCGATGCGTCCCCGGCCATGCTCGATCGCGCTCGGGCCGCCATCGATGCCGCCGGCGTCGCCGAGCGCCTGACCCTGGTTCACAGCGATATGGCCGAGGCCGATCGGGCGCCGGGTGGGCCATTTGGATTAGCGCTGATCCCCCTCAACGGGCTGGTGCATGCGGCCACCCCGGCAGCACAACGGGCGGTGCTCGAATCCGCTCGACGGGCGCTCGACCCGCGCGGGCAACTCGTGATCGATGTCTTCAATCCGACCCCGGACGCGCTGCGCGCCTTCGATCAATCCGCCGTGCATGAAGGACGGTGGCGTCTCCCGAACGGAACGGTCGTCGACAAGTTTGGGGCGCGCACGCTGCACGCGGCCACCCAGACGATTGCGACCGATCTCTGGTACGACCTGACGGACGCCGGCGGCGCGCTGCACCGCATCGCCACCAGCTACACCATGCGCTATCTGTACATGGCCGAGCTGGCGCTGATGCTCGAGCTGGCCGGATTCGTGGAGTGGGAGGTCTACGGCGGTTACGATCTGGAGCCGTACGAGGATAACTCCGAGCGACTGCTGGTCACCGCCGAGGTGACGCGCAGTCGCTGATTTACCAGCC
>JADLCW010000324.1 GCA_020847015.1 Thermomicrobiales bacterium
GACGCCCTGCCCCGCTGGGATCTTGCCGTGCTCTACCCCGCGCTGGAGTCGCCGGAGTTCGCCGCCGGGTTCGCCGATGTTGTGGATCGTATCGCCGCGCTGGGCGATCTGTTCGACGCCGAGGGTGTCGGCGCCGGTCCGCCGCAGCCGCTCGACGAGGCGCTCGTCGCCCGCTTCGACCGCATCGTCGTCGCACTGAACGCCACACTGGAGGCGGTCGCCGTCATGACCGCCTACCTCTCCGGTCTCGTCACGACCGATTCGCGCGACGAAACCGCGCAGGCGCGCTTCAGCGAACTGCACGAGCGCGGCGTATCGCTGACGAAACTGATGGTCCGCTGGGACGCCTGGGTTGGCCGGCTGGATGTGAGTGGGCTGATCGCGCGCTCGCCCGTGGCGGCCGCCCACGGCTTCGCCTTGCGCAAGGCGCAGATCGCCGCTCGCCACCAGATGCCGGCGGCCGAGGAGGCGCTGGCGGCCGAACTCGGTCCCGCCGGGGGCACGGCGTGGTCGAAGCTGTACGACAACGTCACGTCGCAATTGCTGGTCGAACTCGAGGTGGATGGCGAGCGTCGTCGCCTGCCGATGAGCGAGGTGCGCAATCTGGCGATGTCGCCCCGCCGCGATGTGCGCCAGCGCGCCTACCGGGCTGAACTCGCCGCCTGGTCCGATTGGGCCACCCCGCTCGCCGCCGCGCTCAACGGCGTCAAGGGGCAAACCGTCGTGCTCTCCCAGCGGCGCGGTTGGGTCGAACCGCTCGACGCGGCGCTGTTCGTCAACAATGTCGATCGCTCCACGCTGGAGGCCATGATCGCGGCGGCCCGCGACGCCTTCCCGGATTTGCGCCGCTATCTGAAGGCCAAAGCCGCTGCGCTGGGGTTGCCGGCGCTCGCCTGGTGGGATCTGTTCGCGCCGGTCGGCGAGGGCGGGCGAAGCTGGGAGTGGGATGCGGCGGTCGCGTTCCTGGACGATCGCTTCGGGGCGTTTTCCGTGCGGCTGCGCGATCTGCTGCGACGCGCCGTGGCCGAACGCTGGATCGACGCCGGCCCGCGCCCGGGCAAAACCGGCGGCGCCTACTGCATGCGGCTGCGCGATGGCGAGTCGCGCATTCTGCACAACTTCACACCGGGCTACGACGGCGTTTCTACCCTGGCTCACGAACTGGGTCACGCCTACCACAATCTCAACGAAACCGGGTTGGCGCCGCTGCAGCGCGAAACCCCGATGACGCTCGCCGAAACGGCCAGCACCTTCTGCGAGACGATCGTGCGCGAGGCGGCGTTGGCCGATGCCGACCGCGCCGGGCAGCGTTTCATCCTGGAGCAGTCGCTGCAGGGGTCGTGCCAGATCGTGGTCGATATCGTCAGCCGCTTCGATTTCGAGCGCGCCGTGTTCGCCAAGCGCCGCGAGCGCGAGGTGACCGTCTCCGAACTGTGCGCGCTGATGGAGCGGGCGCAAACCGAAACCTACGGCGACGGTCTGGACCCGGCGACCTATCACCAGTTCATGTGGGCGGCGAAGGGCCACTACTACATCGACAACTACGCCTTCTACAACTTCCCGTACCTGTTTGGGTTGTTGTTCGGGTTGGGTCTGTACGCGCGCTATCGCGCGGACCCGACCGGGTTCCAGACCGCCTACGATGCGTTGCTGGCGTCCACCGGGCAGTCCGACGCCGCCGATCTGGCGGCCCGCTGGGGCATCGACCTGCGCGACAAGGCGTTCTGGGAATCGAGTCTGGATGTGATCCGGGCCGACGTGGATCGCTTCGTCGCCCTCGTTGGGGAAGGGTGATCTGGCGGGGGCGGGAGACTGGCAAACCGGCCTCTCGCCCCCGCGTCGCTACGCGGGGCTGACCGCCAACGCCATGCCGTCGAACGCGTTCCACATCCACATGAATTCGCCCCAGCCCATCCATTTCGTGCCGCCGGTGGCCGGATCGGCGGCGTAGACGCCGTCTCCATCGTAGCCATAGGCGACGACGACGTGGGCGCCGGGAACGAGTTTGTAGGTCGAACCGTCGTTGGCGGTTTGGTAGACCCCGTCGTCGCCCCAGAGACCGATCCAGACCAACACCGGGACGCCGCTCTGGAGCCAGGTTTGCAGTTGAGACGCATCGCCCTGGCCGTAAAAGACATTGCCCCGGAAGCCGAACTGGGCCAGCGGCGCCACCAGCGGTTCGGCGTAGATGCCGTAGTCTGCGACATTGCCCCACCAGCCGGTAATGTCGCCCCGGTACCCCCAGTGCGGGTTTTCGGAGAGGGGCACGAGATCGTCGAACGCCCATTCGGACACCCATACGCCGAACGCGCCCATGGCGATCACGCAACAGGCGTACTCGCAGGAAAGATTGCGCTGTTGGGCGTAGGTCGGCACATCGACGAAGGCGTAGCCGTCGCCGGCTGCATCCGCTCGGACAGCGGGAGCCATGGAGACTCCGCCGACGAGCGCGGCAGCCGCGCCCGTCGCCGCCCGAACGAGCGATCGGCGGTTCATCATCGGGTCTTCCCTCCTGGGCCGTGGTGGGCCTGGCCGGCTCCGGTCCTTCACCCCGGAACGCAGCATGTTCCAGACTGGCGCGCCCTCTGGCGGCGCGGCGCTGCCCCAACGGCACCGACTGGTCGCATCGGAAGGCGAACCGTGATGGCGGCGCCGCCAGAGGTTAGCGCGTCGGCGTCGCAGCCGGCACGCGGCGGAACGCCGGGGCCGCGGTGCGCTTGTGCGCCGTGGCTCGCTCGCGGCGGACGAGTTCGGCGCACAACGCCGGGTCGTCGCACGGAGCGGCGGCATCGAGGGCGGCGTAGGCGGCGTCGAGTTGCTCGTAGGTGGCGCCGATCTCGCTCTCGTCGGTCTGACCCGGCCAGAGACCGGCGGACGGCGGCTTTGTGATGACGATCTCGGGTACGCCCAGTTCCCGCGCCAAACCGCGCACCTCGCGCTTGTACAGGTCGATAATCGGCAGCAGATCGACCCCGCCGTCGCCATGCTTGGTGAAGTAGCCGAGCCGCGCTTCAGTCTTGTTGCCGCTGCCGACGACGATGCCGTTGCCGAGATTGGCGAGGTAATACAGCGTCGTCATCCGCAACCGCGGTTTCACATTGGCGGCGGCCAACTGGACCCGCGCCGCGCGGTCGGCGTCGTCCCCCGTCGCGCTCCCGGGCGCCGGCATGGCCGCGTAGAAGGCGTCGGCGACCGGGGTCAGATCGACCCGCACCGGGGTGACGCCGAATGCGGCGGCGACCAGTTCGGCATGTTCGGCATCGAGCGGATTGGAGTGCGAGGGCATGATCGCCGCCAGCACCGAAGCGGGACCGGCCGCGCGGCAACACAAGCCGCAGACGACGGCCGAATCGACGCCGCCGCTCAGCCCGAAGACGAACCGTTCGACGCCCGCCTCGGCGAGACGCTCCCGTAGCCAGCCGGCGATGGACGCGGCCAGCGCCGCGTAGTCGACGGTGTCGACCGACATCCGACATCCTCCCTACGCCGGGCAGTGCAACCCGGCGATCGCGCGAGACATGATCCGCAACGCGGCGGACCGATGCCGATCGCTCCGCGAATCGGCCCGCGCGAATCTTCCAAATCGTCGCATGAAATGCCCTTGGCCGGCAGAGGGGCGAGGCTCCCGGCCCCCGGGACGCCTCGTGCGGCGCACTACGGAATGGCTGCCACGCGCGGCGCCGAGCAGACGATGCGGGATCGCGCGGCCGGTCGAGATCGCCATTGCCGCGTCGCTCTCGCTGAAGACGAATGCGCTGGCCTCTACCGCGCCGCCCCCGCGCGCTCGTGGCGGACATGACCGTTGCGGTGCGCTGCGTCCGCGCCGACCAGCGAGCGTTTGGTTTGGGCGCCGCCGTAGGCCTCGTCCAGAATCTCCACGATATGGCGCACCCGCACGGTTCCGCCGTTGCGCTCGATCGAGGCGCGCAACTGCATGGCGC
>JADLCW010000325.1 GCA_020847015.1 Thermomicrobiales bacterium
AGTTCTCGCTTGAGCGGAGCCCAGTCGATGTCGAAGAAGTCGGCATATTCCGAGGCCTGCCCGTTCTCCAACACATCTTGCCACCAGAGATTGACGCCGTGCCCGATCCCCATGTGGTTCGGCACGACGTCCAGCAGCAGCCCCATGCCGCGTTGGCGCAGCGCCGCGCTCAGGCGATCGAACGCCGCTTCGTCGCCGAGATCGGAGCTGAGCGCGGCATAGTCGCTGACGTCATAACCGTGGGCGCTGCCAGGCGAGGCGGCGAAGACGGGCGATGCATAAAGTGCGCCGATGCCCAATCGTGCGAGATACGGCACGAGCGCGCGGGCGTCATCGAAGGTGAAGTCGGCGTTGAGCTGGAGCCGATAGGTCGCGGCGGGGAGGAGCGCCCCGCCGGGTAGGCGGAGTAACCGGCCCGCTTCGGCCGCTGATGCGACCTGCGAATCTTTCTGGACTCCGGGTTGCTGCTGCACGAGATTCGTCGTCCGTTCTCCGCGCGTGTCGGGCTGCCGGGGCGCCTCGTGGATGGGTTCCCCAAGATTGGCGCCAGAGTGCGCCAGGGTCAGCAGCGGCTCAGCAGCATTAGCGAACGGGCGGCGAGTTCGAACGGCTCTCCGGCGTGCACCAATCGGCCGCCGCCGATCTCGCTGGTGGTGGTGTCGATGTCCACGTCCCACGCGCCGTTCTTGCCATCCTCGGGCAAGGTGAACGACACCGGTTCGTGGTGACCGTTGAGCAGGATGAACAGGTCGTCATCGGTGAGCTGCTCGCCCTCGGCATTGGTTTCGGTGAGCGCGGCGCCGCCCAGGCGCATCCCGAGCGCGCGCACCCAGCCTTCTTCCCACTCCTGGTCAGTCATCGGCTCGCCGTCCGGACGGAACCAGGCCAAATCCTCCACTGGCGAACCGCGAATGGTCCGACCCTGGAAGAAGCCCGGGCGGCCGAGGCTGGGGTGGCGATCGCGCAAGGCGGTCAGACCGCGGGTGAACGCGAGCAACTCGCGGTCGGCGTCGTTGAGATTCCAATCGACCCAGGTGATGTCGTTGTCCTGGCAGAAGGCGTTGTTGTTGCCGTCCTGAGTGCGCCCGATCTCGTCGCCATGGGAGATCATCGGCACGCCCTGCGACACCAGCAGCGTCGCCAGGAAGTTGCGCTTGGTCTTGGCGCGGGAGGCGAGGATTGCCGGATCGTTGGTGGGGCCTTCGACGCCGTGATTCCAGGAGATGTTGTCGTCCGTGCCGTCGCGGTTGCCCTCGCCGTTGGCCTCATTGTGCTTTTCGTTGTAAGAGACCAAATCCTCCAGCGTGAAGCCGTCGTGCGCGGTGACGAAGTTGATGCTGGCGGCGGGGTGACGCCCGTCGCCCTGGTACAGATCCGACGATCCGGTCAGACGATAGGCGAGATCCGAGACTGCCACATCGCCGCCCTTCCAGAAGGAGCGCACGGTATCGCGGTACTTGCCGTTCCACTCGCTCCACAACCAGGGGAAGTTGCCGACCTGATAGCCTCCTTCGCCGACGTCCCACGGCTCGGCGATCAGCTTGACCTGAGACAGCACCGGGTCCTGATGCATGACGTCAAAGAAGGAGCCGAGCCGATCGACATCGTGGAATTCGCGAGCCAGCGCCGACGCCAGATCGAATCGAAAGCCATCGACGTGCATCTCCAGCACCCAGTAGCGCAGCGAATCCGCAATGAGTTGCAGCACCTGGGGGTGGACGGCGTTGAGGGTGTTGCCGGTGCCCGTGTAGTCCATGTAGTAGCGCGGATCGTCCGGCATGAGGCGGTAGTAGGACGTATTGTCGATGCCGCGAAAGCTGAGCGTGGGACCGAGCTGATTGCCCTCGGCGGTGTGGTTGTAGACGACATCGAGAATGACTTCCAGCCCGGCGGCATGCAGCGCCTTGACCATCGTCTTGAACTCGGTCACCTGACCACCGCCGTCGCCGGCGGAGGAATAGCGAGCCTCGGGGGCGAAAAAGCCGATGGTGTTGTACCCCCAGTAGTTGCGCAACCCCACCTCCAGCAGATGCTTGTCATCCAGGAACGCGTGCACCGGCAGCAACTCGACGGCGGTGACGCCCAGCTTGTGCAGGTAGTCGATGATGGGGGGTGACGCTAGAGCGGCGTAAGTTCCCCGCAGGCCCGGCGGCACATCGGGATGGCGTTCGGTCAGACCTTTGACGTGCAGCTCGTAGATGATCGAATCGTGCAATGCGATGCCGGGTGGTCGGTCGGCGCCCCAGTCGAACCGCTCGTCGATGACGATCGCCTTGGGCACGCCGGCCGCGTCGTCGCGCTCATCCATTATCAGATCGTCGGCGCTTCCCTCCGGGTAGCCGAACACCGGCGCATCCCAGTCCACGCGGCCGGCGATCGCCTTCGCATAGGGGTCGATCAACAACTTGTGCGCGTTGAAACGCAGACCTTTTTTCGGGTCCCACGGCCCATTCACGCGGTAGCCGTATCGCTGACCGGGACCGAGACCCGGGAGGTAGCCGTGCCACACGTAGGCCGTCACCTCTCGCAGCGGCATACAGCGCTGTTGCTCGCCACGCTCATCGAACAGGCACAACTCGACACCGGTCGCGTGCTCGCTGAACAGCGCGAAGTTGACGCCGTCGCCGTCCCACGTTGCCCCGAGCGGGACGCGTTTGCCCGGGCGCACCCGCATCTGCTGCTCCACCGCGACCATGCGCGCTCCTTCGTCCGCCGCGACGCCGCTCGCGTTGCGTTCGCCAAACTCTGGGGCGAGAAGCACGACGCGTGCCGTGTCCCTCGCGTCGGATGTGCGCGGGTTACGGAGCGACCGCTACCAGTCGCTGGCGCCCTCGGCGATGGCCGCCGCTTCTCGGTACGACGCCTCCTCGCGGCGGATTAGATCCGGATTCACCCCGGCTTGAGCGATCGCCGCCAGCGTGAGGGTCTGCAGCGCCGCGGCGCCGTTCAGCAGCGGCCATAGGCGGGGCAAGGGCGATGCCGGCGCTTCGGGCAGCGTCACTCGGCCGCCGGGAGTCAGCGCGGGGTCGAGCGCGGCGGCGGCTGCAGGCGATAAGAGCGCCGCAGTCCGCATGCCGAGACGCGCCGCCGCTTCCGCCGCCAGCGCCAGACGCGCATCGCGGCGTGCAGCTCCCACGTCGTCGAGCGCGATGAGGATCAGACCGACGCTCGCATCGCAGGCAACCAGATGACCGTGCAGCAGCGTCTCCAGGTGGCGCGCGACGCAGGGTGCGCGCGGTCCCTCCTCCATCTTCAGCGCCAGCTCTCGGGCGGTGATTTCGTCGGCGCCGAATCCGCAGACGAGGATTGGTCGCTGCGCGCCGAGTCGCTCGGCGATTGGTGGCGCCTGGTTGGTTGTCGCTTCCTGCGCCTCGATGAGGCCTTGCGCGACGGCCGTCGCGATGAGAGCGCCGCCGGCAATGGCGGACCCGATGGCGGCGCCGGCAAGCATCATCGAGCCATAGGCGAGGGTATGGCACCAGGAACGGTCGAGCGCCGGGGTGACGAACGCCACATCGGCGACTGAGGCGATGGCGCCATCGGCGCGCCCGGTGATGGCGACGACGTCAGCCCCTGCCGCGTGCGCCGCTTCGGCGGCCAGCAGTGTGGCGCGCGTGCCGCCGTCGTGAGAGATGGCGAGGCAAATGCCGCCCGGGCGCGGATCGAACGCCGCCTCCAGCGCTTGTCGCGCCTCCACTAGCCCGCCGCGCAACCCCTGCTGGCGCAGCCCGTCGTCGAGCAGCGCGGCGATCGCCTGCGCGCCATGTTCGCTCGTGCCGCAACCCGCGACCACCACTGGCGCCCCACGTTGGGCGGCAAGCAGAATTCGCTCGGCGATATCAGGTGCGACCGGGTTGCCGAGAATCGGCTCGACCAGCGCCGGTTGCGCCGCGATCATCTCGGCCATGACCCATGGCGGCCCAGCGCGGAACTCCGGCCAGTCCTCGCCGCGCCACTCCGCCGTCGTGTCGATCTGGGCATCAGTCATGGTCGATCCTCAGGCCGTTCCAGCCCGCTATGCGCCGGCGCCCGACGCGCCCTGCCGCCTGGCGAACTGCTTGCGGCGCAGACGCTACCATGTGCGGCAAGAGAGGCGCGAGGAGGAATCGCACGATGACGGTGACGACCACGAAGCGTGTGTTGCTGACGGTTGATTGTGTCGGGGGGCCGCGCGAGCGCGGGCGCGCCCACGGCGAAGTGTTGCGCGAGTCGATCGCGGACGGGCTGGGTCGCTGGATGGAGGCGATCGCGCGACGCCAGGGGATGGACCCGGACGCCTATGTCGCGGAGTTCCTGGCCGCGACCGAGTTCCTGCCCGCGATCCGGCGCTGGACTCCAGATCTCGAAGTCGAAATCGCCGGCATCGCTGAAGGGGCCGATCAGCCATTGGCGCGAATGCTCGCGTTCAACCTGCTTGATGAAGAATGGGAATTCGCCAAGGCGCGGGCGGCGCTCGCCCCCGGATGCACCGTCGCCTGTCTGACCCATGGCGAGACCGGAGCGCCGGTGCTGGCGCAGACGATGGACATCCCGCAACTGCATGACAGCACGCAGACGGTGCTCCGGATGCGACCGGAGGATGGACCGGAGCAACTGGTGCTGGCGTTCGCCGGCGCGATTGGACTCAACGGCTGCAATGCGGCTGGGGTCGGTGTGGTGGTCAACAACCTGGAGGTGCTGACCTCCTCGCCGCGCGGTTTACCGGTCGCGTTCGTGACGCGCGGTATCTTGGCCCGCCCCACGCTGGCCGCAGCCGCCGAATTCGTGCAGGCAGTCCCGCACGCCACCGGCCAGCACTATGCAATTGGCGATCCGACAGGATTGCGCGCATTCGAAGGCTGGGGAGGCGGCGTGGCCGAATTGCCGATCGATGGCGACAGCTACGCCCATGCCAACCACCCGCTGGGGGCTGACGATCTGCGCGGCGACCCCGAGCCAGCTTATGCGGGCAGTCACACCCGCGAACGATACGCTTGCGCCTGCGCAGGCGTCGCCGAAGCGACCAGCCAGACGGCGATCGAAGCGGTGTTGAACGACGAAACGGCGCCGATTAGTCTGACGGCGAGAGGCGGCTACATGACCTTTGCCGCGGTCAGCATGGAATTGTCGACGCCTCCCCGGTTCCGAGTGGCTCCCGGTCCGCCGCATCAGACGCCGTGGCAACAAGTCCTCTTCACGAATTCATAAATTCATGGGACAAGCGCGGTATTGCTGACTCGCTGGGCGCTGGCCAGTTGGACGCAGGCGGCACGGATGCACTGCGCCCGACCGGCGGCAAGCTGGCGAGGATGACGGAGGCTTCGATGCGGATCGTGACCGGCGGCATCGCTCAGGAGACCAACACGTTCCAGTGGCAACCAACGACCTTGGATGATTTCGCGCACCCCGGGTTCGGCACGCTCGCCCGGGGGTCGGAGATCCTTGCGCTCGAGGGTACGGGAACCGTGTATGGCGGTGCGGTGCGCCGGGCGCGGGAACTGGGCGTCGAGCTGATTCCGACCACCTATGCGACCGTCATGCCCGGCGGGCGTGTCGAGCGAGCGGCGTTCGATGCCCTGCGCGATGAAATCCTTGCTGGCATCCGGGCGGCCGGGCCGATCGATGGCGTGCTGCTGGTGCTTCATGGGGCGATGGCGCTGACCGACCAGGATGACGCCGAAGGCGAACTGTTGGCGGCCGTGCGCCGGATCGTCGGACCAGACACGCCGATCGCCGCGCCGCTCGATCTGCACACTAATCTGTCTGACGTGATGATGGACGAAGCGGACGTCTTCGTCGGCTACAAGGAGTACCCGCATGTCGACATGCCCGAAACCGGCGCCCGAGCGCTGGAGATGCTAGTCGATGCGATTAGGGGCAAGACTTAGCCGACGATGGCGCACACGCGGCTGCCGCTGATCGCGCCGAATCAGTCGATGGTCACGACCTGGCAATCGCCGCTAAAAATCGCCATCGACCGCGCTCGCGAACTGGAGCGGGAACCGGGTGTGCTGGCGGCCACTGTGCTGGGCGGATTTCCGTTCGCCGATGTGCCATTCGCCGGAATCGCGACGATCGTCGTGACCGATGGCGACGCTGCGCTTGCCCGCCGCCATGCCGACGAACTTGCGGCGATCTGCTGGGAGCGGCGCGACGATTTCACGATCCATCCAGTTCCGGCTGCCGCGGCAGTAGCCGAGGCGATGGCCGCTTCCCCGGGATCTGTCTACGTGCTGGCCGATATCGCTGATTCCGGCGCCAGCGGCGCCGCCGGGGACGGCACGGTGTTGCTCGCGGCGTTGCTGGAGGCAAACGCCCGCTCGGCTGCCGTCGCCCAGATCATGGATGCCGAAGCGGTCGCCGCCTGCATCGAGGCGGGCGTCGGCAGCGAGGTGACGCTGCGGGTGGGCGGCAAGCACGACGATCTGCACGGGTCGCCCGTCGAGATCATCGGCATCGTCCGCTCGATCCATACGGGGAGTTTTCCGCTGGCGGGACCGATGGGCGCGGGTACGATGGCGAGTCGAGGCCGCACCGTGGTGCTGGAGATCGGCGGTCCCGACGGAATCGAACTTCAATTGACCGAATTGCGGGGCCACCCGCACGATCTCAATTATTTTCGTGCCTTCGGCATCGAACCGACCGAGCGGCGCATGTTGGCGCTGAAGAGCGCCGCACATTTCCGCGCGGCGTTCGAACCGATCGCGACGAAGGTGATCGAAGTCGATGCGCCGGGCATCAGCACGCCGAATCTGTCGTCGCTCGACTATCGGGCGCTGCGCCGGCCGATCTATCCGCTCGACCCGGAGGCGCGCTGGTCGCCTGCGTCGCAGATGCTTTGACTGCGTGCCCGCCGTGATGGCTGAGCGCCACGACATTCGAGATCCGCCAGATCAGCTGATCGCGGCTGCGACTGTGCCATCCAGAGTAAGTGTGAGAGATATTGGATTTAAAGTCATATTATTGCTGAATGGTTAACCTATATAATTTATTCTAATGATGAAATTCACTATGATAGACCTCACTATTATTCAGAGTGACACGAGGAAGATCGGCGCCCCGGAAGCAGAACAACATCCCCGTGTCGCAGCGACTGGTCGACGAGCGCCGACCGTTCGGCCAGGTTCGCTCGTAAGGCGCGCGGCGCGCAGTGGCGAGGCGCGTGCGAAGCCGCTGGCATGTTTGCTGGTTCCGCATGGAGGGATGCCCATGGATGCCGACCGGTTTGACTCGTTCGCGCGGGTGCTCGCCGGGCGAGTGTCGCGACGCCGTGCGCTGCGCGGCAGCGTCGCCGCGGCTGCGCTGGCCACGATCGCGCGCCGCGGTGAGTCACAGGCCGTGCGCGCACAAGATGCTTTGGACCGCTTTACCGTGCTTCGCCACTATCAGCCGGCGACTCCGCTCAGGAACCTTCAACAGGCGTTGAGTGACGGCTACGCGCCGCAACTGGCGATGCAACCGGGGTTCGTGGAATACAGCGCGCTCGTTTCCGGAGCGACCGTCGTCACCATCACCGTGTTTGCATCACGGGCGCAGGAGGAAGCTGCCGCTCAGCAACTCGCCGGCTGGGTGCGGGAAAATCTCGCGTCGCTGCTGCCGGCTCCGAGTCAGACCGTCAGCGGGTCCACGATTTTGCAGATCGGCGCTCCTGATGTGTTTTGTCAGTCGCCCGCAAGTGGTCGGATGCCGCCGACGCCGACCGCGCTCCCGGTTTGCACCGATCCGGCTCGACCCGGAGTCGGTTGCGCCTGCACGATCGGAATCGAGCATCCCTGCGGCGACACGACGCTGCTCTGTTGCACGAATGGCCCCGCTGGCTCGCCGGGCGAGCCCGGCACATGTACACCGTCCTCGGTCGGTTGCAACCCGCTTGGCCCGCCGCCGATGCCGCCGTGCCACGGGGTCGGCTGCGGATGCATCCTCGGCGTCGGCGGGAGCTGCGACGCGGGTTTGGTGTGCTGCCAGAGCACGATGGGCCCAATGGGACCGGGACGGCCGGGTCTGTGCGCTACGCCGGATGGCTGCGGCTCTGGCGGCGAAGCTGGCGCGACGCCGGCGGCCGGAGCGGAGCGGGCTGCCGCGTTGGGGCATTGAACGCGATGGCGACCAGCGGGCCGCTTGGCGGCCTGCTGGTTCCGACCGCCGTCCGCGATGATAAGCTCGGGCTGGTTGCCGGCCGGAGTCGGCCGCTCCTGCGCGCCGACCCGGGGCTAATGCATCGACCCCAGGCCGGCGACGGGCGCCGGATGACCGGCTCCGGAGCAGCGGTGGTTATGCTTCCGCGCGGTGAACGATCTCGCCATCGGTGACGGTCAGCAGCACCGGCAATGTAGCCAGCGTATCGCCGTCGCAATCGACGGGATCGGCCGCGAAGGCGGTCAGATCGGCGCGAAATCCGGGAGCGATGCGCCCAGCCACATTGGCCTCGCCCACGGTGCGAGCCGATTCGGTCGTGTAGCCTTCCAGCGCCTGCAGCGGCGTCAGCGCCTGCGCCGGCACGATCGGCGCGCGATCCGGACGGCCACCGGCTCGGCGCAATCGCGCCCAGGCCATGCCGACCCGCGGATCGTAGGAGGCGACCATCCAGTCGGAACCGAGGGCGACAATGGCTCCCGAGTCGCGCAAGGAGCGGGCGCGGAAGGCGCCGTGGCGCCGGTCGCCGAGCCGTTCACTCCAGGTGTCGGCGCCGCTCGCCTCGAACCACATCATGTGCAGCGGCTGCATGGAGGCAACGACTCCTTCAGCGGCGAAGCGGGGCAAATCGGCGTCGTTCACCACTTCGATGTGCTCGATCCGGTGGTGGATGCCCGGCGCGGCGCCGGCGGCCTTGTAGGAATCCAGCGCATACCGCACCGCCATGTCGCCTACGGCATGGGTGACGCACTGAAAGCCGGCTCCGGCGAACAAGGCGACGGCGCGCCGATAGGCCTCCGGGTCCGGCCAGAACGGCAGACCCCCCTGATTGTGCGAATCCGGCTCGATCAGCCAAGCGGTGCCGGATTCGATCACGCCGTCCATGAAAAACTTGGCGACCCCGCCGCGCCAGCGGCGACCATGTTCGTCGCGGTGGCGTAGATGGTCGCGCATCTGGGCTTCGGTCGTATCCGGCGTCTGCGTCAGCGGCAAAATGACGCGGCAGGTGAGATCGCCGTTTTCTTCCATGCGGCGCAAAATGTCGAATTCCGCGGGGGCGCCGTCCATGGCGTGCAGCCCCGTCAAGCCGACCTGGTTGTATTTGCGGAAAGCGTCGACGAAGAGGCGATATCGCTCCTCCTCGGTCGGCTGCGGCATGACGCGCTGGACGACCGCCATGGCCGCCCATTCGTTCAGTTCTCCAGTTGGCACGCCGCGTTCGTCGCAAACGATGGTGGACGCCTCTTCGAACTGGCGCGGCCCATCGACCCCGGCGATCCCCAGCGCGGACGCATTGGCGACGGCGGTATGGCCGTCGAAAAAGCCGATATAGGTCGGCTGACCGCCCACGGCGTCGTTGAAGAGATCGCCGCGGATGCCGGTCGCGAGGAAGGGCTCGAACGATGCTCCCCAGCCGCGCACCCAGCCATTCGCTCCGGTGCGCTCGCGTTCGGCCGCCATGACCTCCCGCACCTCATCGAGGGTGGCCGCCTGGGTCAGATCCGCGCCCTGGGTGCGGATCGCACTCATCAAAGGGTGGATGTGCGAGTCCGTGAGACCTGGCACGATGTGCAGCCCGACACCGTCCACGATGTCGGTTTTGGCATCGCATAGCGCGCGAATCTCGGCGTCGTCGCCTACGGCGACAACTGCGCCATCTCGCATGGCGACCGCCGTGGCGAAGGGACAGGCGGGGTCGAGTGTGCGCAGGTGAGCGCCAACGATGGCCCGATCCGGAACTGGCGACATGAGCGGCATCCTTCGTGATGACGTGCCTCGGCGCCGATCCCGGGGCGCCGCAGACACTGCGGACCGCCTTCGGCGACGCCCGACGATGGGCGACCGAGAATCGCGGTCGTGTTTCGGTATGCCGGTCATGATACGATGAGCGGCGGTATTTTTGGGACCGATGGGAACCGAATCCGGTCGATGATGCAAGATCGGCAATTCACGCTATTTCTGGCGATCGATTTGGTGAAAACGCTACTTTGCAAATGGTCCGTAGAGGTGTACGTGCGACAAGCTTTTCGAGACGCGCTGAATAGGCGACAATGACGCTGCGTCGCCGACGTCGGGACCGAAACGGATTCCCGCCGCTGAACGTATGGGAGAGCGACGCGCACCCGATGGGGCGACTGCCTGGGGGGCGGATCAGCCGTCAGGCAGCCGACACGGATGGGCGCGGGTAAGGGGGATTGCAATGAACGAGAGTTTTCAGCCGATGCCGTGGGTGCGACGATTCGTAGTCGCCGCCACTGTGTTCGGTGTCGTCGCGGCGGGGCCCGCTGTGGCGTTCGCGGATGAGCCGGCTGCTGGAGCCGACGCGGCGGTTTCCGCGCTGTTCGAGGGAGCTGACACGCAGCAAGCCGAAGCGCCTGCGGCGGAGGAATCATCGACGGAAGCCGCTCAGCCGGTTGAAGAAGCCGCTGCGCCAGCCGAAGCATCGGCCGAGGAGGTCGCTCCGCCAGCCGAGGAGTCTGCACCGCCATCTGAAGAAGCGGCCGCGCCGGCCGAAGCCGCGCAGCCGGAGCTTGGCGCTGTTTCCGCGCCAGAATCGCAGCAGGGCGCATCCGAGGCAGTGGCTGCTGACGACACGTCCGCTGGCGATAGCGGAGCGCAGAGCGCCGACAACACTGACAACGATAGCCGGTCGTCTGACGGCGACAGCGGCGGAAATGACCGCGGAGACTCCGCGGACTCCGGCGATACCGGCAACGGCGGGCGCGGCGGCCATGGCGGCGACGAGCCCACCGCGGCCGATGTCGTCAACAGCTTGTTCCAGGCGAACGACACGGCTGACGACGACAGCAGCG
>JADLCW010000326.1 GCA_020847015.1 Thermomicrobiales bacterium
ACAGGTAGTTGACGGTCAGCACCTGCCGGTACCCGAGGCTGCCGTACCACCACCAGTTGACCCAGAAGTTGGCGCTGGCGGCGAGGAGGGCGAGCCCGCCGAAGAGGATCACCGCCGTGATGATCATCCGCCTCGTCTCGGGCGAAATCGACGGCGTCCGTCCTCCGCTCGGCGCGGCCTGGCCGCCGGCTGGCCGCGGACCGCCGCCCGCACTACGATTCCCCGGCGCCTTCGGGGCCATTCGCCTCAACCTGTCCACGCGGCGTCCTTCCGCTCCGCACGACGCCCGCGCGTTCGGGCGGCCCTCTGGTTCGATTGCAGTCCGGATGAGTCTAACCGCCAGCGGCCTTCCCGCCATGCCGCCGGTACGACCTCATCCGATGGAGGTCTCGTGAGCCTCAGCGTGCGCAACCTCGGCAGCGGTAGTTCGGGCAACGCCCTGCTCGTGGAAGCGAACGGCGCGGCGCTGCTGGTCGATTGCGGCATCGGAAAGCGGCAACTCGTCGCCGGTCTCGCCGCCAGCGGCCATACCCTCGCCTCCATCTCGGCGGTGCTGGTCACCCACGAGCACGGCGACCACGTCCGGTCGCTGCCGGATCTGGCGCGCGCGGGCGTGACCACGATCGCCACCGCGCACACCTTGCGGGCGGTCGCCCAGGACACCGGCGAGATCGAGCCGATCCGGGCCGGAACCCCGCTCGCGGCGTCCGGGTTCGAAATCACCGCCCTGCCGGTCTCGCACGACGCCGTCGATCCCTGCGGATACGCCATCTCGGCCGGCGGCCGCCTGGTCACCGTCCTGACCGACCTGGGGACGCCGGACCCCGCCCTCTGCGAGGCCATCGGCGCATCCGACCTCGTCGTGCTCGAAGCCAACCACGACGAACTGATGCTGCGCGCCGGCCCCTACCCCGCCCACCTGAAGCGGCGCGTCCTCTCCGCGTCCGGACACCTCTCCAACGCCGATTGCGCCCGGCTGCTCACCGCCGCATTGCGTGGGGGACCCCGCCGGCCGACGATCTGGCTGGCGCACCTCTCGCAAACCAACAACCGCCCGGACCTCGCCGAGCGGTCGATCCGCGATGCGCTCGCGACCGCCGGGCTTGCGCTGCCGGTGGCGGCGATGGCGCGCTCGGGCCGACAGCAGGCGTGGCGGTCGGCCGCCCCGGCGCCGGTGCAGTTGCGCCTCGCATTCTGAGCCGGCCAGCGATTCCGCGCGGCGATGCACGGACACCGGTCCAGCACGCGTACGTTCGCCAGCCGAACGACGGACGAACCGTATACTTGGCGCCGATCACGCCAGCGCACCACCGACGGAGGACCGCCCTGGACACCGTGCTGTTGCTCCACGAACGCCTCGCCACGTCCGTGATGCTGTTCTGGGCGGCGGTCGGGATCTGGGGCGTCGTCTCGTGGTTCCGCGGCGCATCGGTTTCCGGGTCATTCGCCGGCGCGCTCGTCATCGGCGAGGTCCTGGTGATCGCCCAGGTGGCCGCCGGCGTCGCCATCTACCTCGCCGGGGCGCGGCCAGCCCAGTGGACCCATTACCTGTACGGGATCACCGCCATCCTCGTCTTTCCGTTTGTCTGGAGCTTCTTCCGGGACCGCGACCAGCGGCAGGCCCTCATGATCTACAGCCTGATCGCGCTGTTCATCGCCGGCCTGGCGATCCGCGGGATGACGACCGCCGCCACCTGATCCGCGAACACGTTTATTGCGGATATTCGGTCACGCCGGGCGGCCGTCTCCCGAAGGGTGCGGGTCCCCTGCCGCGGCGACCAACGGAAACCGACATCGCGCGCACGCCAACGAAGGCAAAGGGCGTGGGGCGAACGGATGGCCGGAGCGACACGACCGCCGGCCGATGCGCTTCCCACTTCGCATTCCGATTTGCCGCACTCCGCGCCGTTCATCGTGAGGCGTTTCGCCCACTCCTACCCCATCGGTCACCTTCTTCCCCGTTCGTTCAGGCTTACGTTGACACCCTCATACCCCCCTTCTAGAATCCGGCCGTACATCCTTTCGCAGCGTTCGTTCGCCCGCATTGTCTGGTTCGGCAGAAAGGAGCCGGTGTGGAGGCCGAACAGCCGGAGTATCAGGTCGTGGTGGACGACGCCCTGCAACTCGTGTACTCGCACCACCATCGCCTGATCTCCCGACTACACCCCGCCGCCTTCGCCCCGTTGACCCGGGAGCAGTTGCGGCAAGGCCCGCTCGGGCAGGACCTGCTTCGCCTGGCGCGGCTGGCCCGCGGCGAAACGCGCGAGCCGAAGGAGCGC
The DNA here is from genome assembly GCA_020847015.1 of Thermomicrobiales bacterium. Lineage (GTDB taxonomy): Bacteria > Chloroflexota > Chloroflexia > Thermomicrobiales > UBA6265 > CADCWF01. The sequence continues at coordinate 2,280 of JADLCW010000326.1, forward strand.
GTGCTGGAGGCGATCGACTCCGTCCTCCAGCTCCTGTTCTGGCCCGCCGCCGCCGACGACTACACCGTGCCCCGCTCGTTCTGGGACACCGAACTTGGGCGGCTGCTGGCGATGGCCAAGTACCGCGCCTACGAACCGGCCGAGTTGGTCAGCATTGGCAACGCCGCCCAGCAGCTCGGCGTCACCCGGCCGACGATCTACCGCTGGATGGACGACCGCACCCTCAACTACGTCCGCGACGACATGAGCGGCCGGACGTTCGTCGTACGCCGGGACATCGACAACCTCAAGCGCGTCGCCGCCGAACTCACCGCCGAGGAATAGGCGAACGCGCGAACGAACGAACGGCGAGAATGGGCGGGCCGGTTGGCCCGCCCGTTCATTTGCGATTGGCGCATGTCGCAACACCTTCCGTCGCCCTCGGTCGCCACGCCGCTCTCCGGACGTTGGCGAGGGGCCTGTGCCCTCCTTCGTCAGCGCCGAACCGCTCCGACTCGCCCGACCCCGTTTTCATCCAATGGGGTCGCCAGCCAACGAGCGCGGGCGGACTCCCTCCCCACCCCCGCATCGGGCTCGCCGGCGGATCAGAAGCCGCCCAAGTCGCTCAACGCATCCTCCACCGCCACGATCTCCCCGCCCCGCACGTACACCCGCGGGACGCGTGCGGCGATCCGGCTGGCGATCTCGTAGCCGATCGTCCCGGCCGCCTCCGCCACCCCTTCGATGCTCGGCGCGATCCCGGCCGGGTCCGCCCCAAGCACCACCACCTCGGCGCCAGACTCGGCATCCACTCCGTCGGGCACGCGCACCACGCACTGGTCCATCGAGATTCGGCCAAGCAGCGGCGCGCGGCAGCCGCCGAGGGCCATATGCCCCGTTCCCGAGAGCGCGCGGGCATAGCCGTCGGCGTACCCGACGGGAACGAGCGCCGCGCGCTCCGCGGCTTCACACCGATAGGTCCTGCCGTAGCCGACCGTGTCCCCGGGCCGCAGATCGAACACGCGCGCCACCCGCGACCGCAACGACATCACCGGCCGCACCCCCGAGGGCAGCGGCGCAGCCGGCGACGGCGCGATGCCGTACATGGCGATCCCGCAGCGGGCGATGCCGGATTCCCCCGCCCAGCCGCCGATGGTCGCCGCGCTGTTGGCCCGGTGGTGGGCAGCAAACGCAATCGATTCGCCGCGCAGGCGGCCGAGCCAGGCGGAGAACGCGGCATCCTGCTCGCGCGTGAACCCGTCGTCCGCCTCGTCGGCGCAGGCAAAGTGGGTGAACGCGCCGGCCAGTTCGAGGCGCGGATCGCGGGCGATCCGGCGGGCAAGCGCGAGCGCCAGGTCCGGTTCGGCCCCGTAGCGGTGCAGCCCCGTTTCGACCTTGACGTGCAGCCGCACTGGCCCAGCGGGCGACGTTCCGCGGGCGGCATCGGCCACGGCGTCGAGGAGAGCTTCGGTCGCGATCGCCAGCTCGATCCGCAGCCGCACGGCCATCGGCGCCTCTGCCGGATCGATCGCCCCGAGGATCAGGATCGGCGCGTCGATCCCCGCGCGGCGCAGCACGGCCGCCTCGCCGATCGTCGCCACCGCCAGTCGCTCGGCCCCGGCGACCAGCGCCTCGCGCGCGACGACGGTCGCGCCGTGCCCGTAGGCGTTGGCCTTGACCACCGCCATCAGCGACGCGCCAGGCGGCAGCAACGACCGCAGCGCCCGCACGTTGCCGCCGAGCGCGTCGAGGTCGATTTCGGCGCGGGTCGCCCGTCCGGACCAGGCACGGCCCGGCGGGCGATCCGGCTCACCCACCGCCGGCCTGCTCGAGCCGGGCCACGATGCGGACCAGGTCGGCGCGGGTCACGATGCCGACGATGGTGTCCAAATCGTCCACGACCGGCACCGGGTTGACCCGTCGCTCGCTCATCAGCGTTGCGACCTCCTGCAGCGTCGCGCGGTCCCGAATCGTGTAGACCGGCGCGGACATCAGTTCGCCGGCGGTGACGGCCAGCGCCCGCCGCAGATCGTCCTCGAACGGCGTCCCGGCGTCGGCCACCAGCATCGCGTCGAAAAACGGCGTCACCGACGGAATGCTGACCTCCGCCTCACGGAAGACGATGTCGCCCTCGGTGACGATGCCGAGCAATTCGCCGTTCGCCACCACCGGCACGCCGGGCAACCCGTGCTCGGAAATCGTCCGCGCCACGACCGCGATCGAATCGTCCGGCCCGACCGCCGGCACCAGCCGGCGCATGATCTGGGCGACCGTCACCCCGCCGCCGTCGCCGCTCGCCGTCTCGCTCACGCCCCGTCCCCCGCCTCGCGCTCCAGCGCCGCCAGTTCTTCCGCGATCGCCAGCGGAAGGTCGCCCGCGACCAACCCCAGCGTGCCCACCCGTTCCTCGACCCGGCGCGCGGCGCGCATGCCGACGTAGACGGCCAACGCCCCGGCGTCGAGCGGCGCCAGGCCCTGGGCGAGGAACGCGCCGATCGTGCCCGCCAGCACGTCGCCGGCCCCGGCCGTCGCCAGCGATGCCGGGGCGTCCTCGGCAACCAGCGTCCGCTCGCCGTCCGACACCGCCGTGTAGCCGTACTTGAAGACGACCGTTTGGCCCCACGCCTTGGCGGCGCCGCGCACGGTCGCCAGCGGGTCCGCGATCAGGTCGGCCGATTCCTTGCCCAGCAGCCGTCCCATTTCGCCCACGTGCGGCGTGAGGACGGCCGCGCCCTTCGGCAGGAGCGCCGTCCACTCGGGCTGTTTCGCCAGCCAGTTCAGCGCATCGGCGTCGATCGCTATCGGCTTGCCGGCGTCCTGCGCGATCCCCTGCTCGATCCCGGATTCGCCGGTCGTCGCCGTCGCCCCGACCCCGAACCCGATCCGCGCCCGCGCCGCCTTGCCGCCGAACAGGGCGCCCATCAGCGCATCCGCCGACTCGTCCTCGCCCAGCCCCGGCCCGACCAGCAGCGCGGCCGACTTCTCCAGCTTCTTTTCGAGCAGGTCGAGCGCGCGACGGTTGCCGGCGGCCTCGCCCTCCGGCAACGGGATCGTCGCCGCTTCCGGCACGTGGACCACGACCGCCCCGGTCAGCGAACGCGGCGCCGCGACGTTCATGATCCCCGCGCCGGCGCGACCGGCCGCCAGCGCCGAAAGGATCGCCGCCCCGGCGAACCCCGGCGCGCCCGCCACGATCACCAACCCGCCGACGCCCCACTTGTGCGCCCCAAACGCGCGGCGCGGCAGCACCCGCAGCGCGTACGCGCGGTCGATCGTGGCGTCGGTCGGCCCCAGCTTCGGCCGCTTCGTCGAGTCCTCGGGCACGTTCGTCACTCCCGTTCAGTATCGACGCCGGCGGGGCCATCCGGCCGCCGCAGCGCCACCACGAAGGCCATCGCGTCGGTCCGCGAATGGGTCAGGGAAACGTCGAAAGCCACAAGTCCGAGCCGCGCCGCCCGCTCGGCCGCTCCGCCGTGGAGCACCAGGATCGGCTTGCCCCGCCGGTTGGAGAGGATCTCCATCTCCTTCCAGCGGATGCCGCGGA
>JADLCW010000327.1 GCA_020847015.1 Thermomicrobiales bacterium
CGTGCGATCCACTGCGCGACACCCGACGCCGCCATGGCGAGGCAAACGGTGGGGGGCGCCTGCGATCGGGGTCAGGCGACCTCGATCGGGCCGGTATTCCGCGTTCGCAGAGTGGGCGCCGCCCGCGGCAGCCGCGCCCGCACTCCGTGTCGCCGGCTACGCCGAAGCGAGCGCTCGCGTTGATTCCAGGGTGAACGCGGCGCGGATATCGCCGACGTGAATGCCGTTGTGGTTGCGCAACGCCGACGGGTGGGTCGCCTCGAGGCGGGCGAGCGCGGTCTCGCCCAGCGCGTCGAGTTGGCGCAGCAGCGCGCCGACGATCGCCGGGTGGGCGCGGAAGGAGCCGTCCAGCACCCGGACGGCGATGCCCAACCCGCGCTCCGGCAGCGCCAGACAGATCAACCCCTCGGCTCCGCTCTTGGCGACGACCCGGCCGCCGGCGGCAATCATCAGATCGGTGACGAACTGCCCGGTTCCAGCCACGTTTTCCGGCGCCGCCAACATCGCCGCGCGCAGCCGCCGCAGCGCCGCGCCGTGTTCCCGCCCCGCTCCGGCAGGCGCCGCCTCGGGGTCGGCCAGCGTGGCCCACGAGCGAGCGAAACTGGCCACCGGCGCGGCGAAGGTCGGCAGCGAGCAGCCGTCCGTACCCGCCTGGATCTCCGCCTCGGGCAGTCGCAGCACCTCGGCCATGATGCCGCGAATGCGCCGCTGCAGCGGGTGCGCGGGCTCCAAATAGGTTTCCAGCGGCAACCCCTCGTGAACGCAGACGGCCAGCATCCCGGCGTGTTTGCCGGAGCAGTCGCACTGCAAGGGCGACCGGGGAACCGCTCCCGCCGTCACCCGCGCTCCTTCGAGCGGGTCGTAGGGGGTGACGCAACCGCAGCGCAGCGCGTCCGGCGTCAGACCGCACTTGGCCAGCATTCCCCGCACCTCTTCCTGATGATGCGGTTCGCCGCTATGCGATGCGCACGCCAGCGCCAGTTCGCGCGGGGTGAACCCGAACGCGTCAGCGGCTCCGCTCTCGACCAGCGGAATCGCCTGAAACGGCTTGGCCGACGATCGATAGAACACGATCTGTCCGGGGTCTCCGGCGGTCGCAACCAGATCGCCAGCCGCATCAGCGATGACGATCACGCCCTGATGGATGCTCTCGACAATGCCGCCCCGGGTAGTTTCGGCGATCGCGACAGGCACGGAAGGCGTCCTTTCACAAGTCACAGGTCGCGAGTCGCGAAGTCAAGCCGGTCGTGCGGAAACCCGCGACCACGTGTGACTGCTGACTCGCCCGTCGGGGCGGCAGTGTAGCCGAGCGCGACCGACCCCGGGGCGCCTGCGGCGCCGTTCGGCAGCCGCCGCGCCGGGTCAGAGCGCCGCACATGGGCATGCCGTCCCGGCCACGGCGCCCATCCCCGGCGCTGCGCCGTTTCCTCCCTCAACAGGGTTGCAGTACACTACGCCGGGTTTCAAGCCGGGTTCGCGCCCGGTGGGTTGAGTGCGTTCGGGAGGGCAGTCGGGATGCGTGTCCGTAGCGTCCGCGCCGGGTCGGCCGAGGGGAGCCGGTGATGGAACACTACCTATTTCTCATCCCCCTCTTTCCACTGCTCGCCTTCGCCATCAACATTCTGTTCGGGCGAGCGTTCATTCGCGAGCAAGCGGCCTGGATCGCGGCGCCCGCCGTGTTCATCTCCTGGTTGCTCTCGCTGGCGGTGCTGCGCGAGGTTTCCACCACCGGCGAACCACTCTTCCAGCATCTGTTCACCTGGATTCCGGCCGGCCCGTTCGTGGTCGAGGCCAATCTCTACGTCGATCAACTGACGGCGGTCATGCTCATGGTCGTCACCACCGTCAGCTTCCTGGTTCACGTGTATTCCGTCGGCTACATGCGCGGCGACGGCGGGTTTTACCGGTTCTTCGCCTACCTGCCGCTGTTCGTGTTCAGCATGCTGATGCTGGTGCTGGCCGACAACTTCCTGCTGCTGTTCGTCTTCTGGGAAGGCGTCGGACTCTGCTCCTATCTGCTCATCGGGTTCTGGTTTCGCCGCCGCTCGGCCATCATGGCCGCCCGCAAGGCGTTCGTCGTCAACCGCATCGGCGATGTCGGCTTCGGCCTCGCCATCATGTGGATCTTCACCGCGTTCGGCACCCTCAATTTTCAGGACGTGTTCGCCGCCGCCCCGAGCGCGACGGTCGGCACGCTGACCGGCATCTCGCTGCTGCTGGTCCTCGGCGCCTGCGGCAAGAGCGCCCAGTTCCCGCTGCATGTCTGGCTGCCGGATGCGATGGAAGGCCCGACGCCCGTTTCCGCGCTCATCCACGCCGCCACCATGGTCACCGCCGGCATCTATCTGGTGGCGCGCGCGCACCCCATCGTCGAACTGGCGCCCACCGCCATGGTGGTGATCGCCGTCATCGGCGGTTTCACCGCCTTCATGGCCGCCACCATCGGCATGGTCCAGAACGACATCAAGCGCGTCATCGCCTACTCCACCCTCAGCCAGCTCGGCTACATGGCGCTGGCGCTGGGAGTCGGGGCCTGGACGGCGGCCATCTTCCACCTGATGACCCATGCCTTCTTCAAGGCCCTGCTCTTCCTCGGCAGCGGCAGCGTCATCCACGGCATGCATGAAGAGCAGGACATCCGGGTCATGGGTGGTCTGCGCAAGTACATGCCGGTCACCTTCTGGACCTTCCTCATCGCGTCCTTCGCCAACGCCGGCGTCATTCCCTTCTCCGGCTTCTGGTCCAAGGACGAGATCATCCTCAGCACCTGGGTCGCCGAGATTCAGCCGCTAGGCAAGATTCTCACCGTCGTCGCCATCGTCACCGCCTTCTTCACCGCGCTCTACATGTTCCGGGTCGTCTTCCTCGTCTTCACCGGCAAGGAGCGCTTCGACCCCAATGCCGTGCGTCCGCACGAGTCGCCGCCGTCGATGACGGTGCCGCTGGTGCTGCTGGCCATCCCCTCGCTGCTGATCGGCTTCGTCGGCTTTCCGCCGGAGTCCGGAATTTTCCACCGCTTCCTGGCCCCGGTGTTCAATGTCGTCCACCACGAGGTGGTCCAGTCCACGCAACTCACCATCGCCGCGCTCTCCACGGTCGCGGCGGTGAGCGGCGTCGCGATCGCCTACCTCGCCTACGGATCGCGCGTCATCGACACCGCTGCGCTGGCTCGTCGCCATTCCGCCATCTATTCATTCCTGTATGACAAGTGGCGCTGGGACGAATTCTACGGTCGGGTCTTCGTGCAGCCGTTCACCAACCTCGCCCGCTGGCTGTGGAAAGTCGTCGACGAGGGGATCATCGACGGCACGGTGAACGGCGTCGCCATCGGCATCGGGGCGATCAGCCAGCGGCTGCGCCACGTCCAGACCGGATTGGTCACCAACTACGCGCTGGCGATCGCATTCGGCATGGTGCTGATGCTCGGCATTTACCTGGGGTTGTTCAGCAATTTCTTCCGCTAGGCGAACCGACGTCCGGGGCGGCGTTCCAGGGGGGCTTGGGTGGTGAATTTTCCGATCTTGAGCGCGATTACATTCCTGCCGCTGGTGGGCGCGCTGATCATCTTTTTCCTGCCGCGCGCCTCGGTCGGTTTACCCCGCATGGCCGCGCTGATCACCTCGGCGCTGTCGTGCGTCTTCTCCGTCGTAATGCTGATTCAGTTCGATCCCAACGCGCCCTTCGCGGCGGATCAGTTCGTGCCGTTTCAGGAAAAAATCACCTGGTCCACCGACATCGGGCTCTCCTACTTCATGGGCGTCGACGGCATCGCCGTGCCGCTGATCGTGCTCACGACCGCCCTCTCCCTGATTTCCGTCATCTGGTCGTGGGACACCGTCCGCCAGAAGCAGCGCGAATACTTCATCGCCATCCTGCTCCTGGAAACAGGCATGCTCGGTGTCTTCATGGCGCTCGATCTGTTCCTGTTCTACATCTTCTGGGAGTTGATGCTGATCCCGATGGCGCTGTTGATCGGGGTCTGGGGCAGCTCCAACCGCGTCTACGCGGCGGTCAAATTCTTTCTGTACACGCTGTTCGGTTCCCTGTTGATGCTGGTCGGCATCGTCGCCACCTACCAGAGCTACTTCAACCAGACCGGCGAGCGCACCCTCAACGTGCTGCAATTGCAGCACGGCACATACGGCGCGACATTCCAGTTCTGGGTCTTCGCCGCCTTCCTCATCGCCTTCGCCGTCAAGGTGCCGATGTTCCCGGTTCATACCTGGCTGCCGGACGCCCATACGGAAGCCCCCACCGCGGCCTCGGTGCTGCTGGCGGCGGTGATGCTGAAGATGGGCGGCTACGGCATGCTCCGCTACAACCTCACCCTGTTCCCGGACGCCACCCGCGTCTGGGCGCCCTGGATCATCGGGCTTTCGGTCATCGCCATCCTCTACGGCGCCCTGGTGGCGCTGCTGCAACCGGACATGAAGCGGCTGGTCGCCTACTCCTCGGTCAGTCACATGGGGTTCGTCACCCTGGGCATCTTCCTGCTCGATCTGACCGGCATGGACGGGTCGATGATGGTGATGCTGGCCCACGGCTTCAACACCGGGGCGCTCTTCCTGCTGGTCGGCATGATCTACGAGCGCGCCCACACCCGACAGATCAGCGCCTTCGGCGGGTTGGCCAGCAAGATGCCGCTGTACGCCGCCTATTGGGTGCTCTTCATGTTCGCCAGCATCGGTTTGCCGGGGTTGAGCGGTTTCGTCGGCGAGTTCCTCGTGGCGGTCGCCACCTGGCGCTACAACCCGCTGCTCGCCTTCTTCACCTTTTCGGTGGTCATCTTCGCCGCCTGGTATCTGATCTGGATGGTGCAGCGGGTCATCTTCGGCCGCGGCCACGATGAACTGCCCGAACCGGGCGACACCGCGCTGACCGCTGAGGAGCGGGCGATGCTGGCGGCCGCCGGCATCGGCCGCGGTCATGGCCACGGCGCGCCGTTGCCGGTGTCCGGCGGCTCCACCGACAGCGTCGATCCCTCCGTCTACGTGCCCGCGGACAACCCGCTCGAGGAGCCGGAACCGGCCTCGCACGGACCGATCTGGGGCGACTTGACCTGGAAGGAAGGTCTCACGCTCTTCCCACTGGCGGTCGCCACCATCGTCTTCGGCGTCTTCCCGGGACCCGTGTTCCATATCGCGGAGCCGGCGTTCCAGCGCATTCTCGCGCTCTACCAGTAGCTCAGGGCAACGCCTTCGTCGGGAGGGGAGCAACCGAATGCTCGTCGATCTGTCCAACCTGCCGTCGCCGGACTGGCTGCTGGCGCTGCCGCAACTGATCGTGCTGGGGCTGGCCATCGTGCTGCTGCTGGCCGACGCTTTCGTGCCGGCGCGCAACCACTACACCCTGCTGACTACGCTGTCGATCGTCGGCTACGCGGCGGCGATGGCCTCGCTCTGGTTCGTCGACGGCAAGAACGCCACGACCTTCTGGTGGTTGTTCCGCGCCGACGGGCTCAGCGTGTTCCTCTGTCTGGCGATTCTGCTCGCCGCGCTGTTGACCATCTTCGTATCCGCCTCCTATGTCGACCGACTGGAAGGGCGGATGCCGATCGGCGAGTACTACGTGTTGCTGGCGCTCTCCACCCTTGGCGCGCTGCTGGTGGCCGCTGCCGGCGATCTGGTGGTGATCTTCATCGGCATCGAACTGTCGTCGCTGGCCGTCTACGTGCTCACCGCGTTCGCCAAACGACGCGCCACCGCCGTCGAAGGGGCGATGAAGTACTTTCTGCTGGGCATCTTCGCTTCCGCCATCCTCGTCTACGGCATGGCCTGGATCTACGGCCAAACCGGCTCCACCAATCTCGATTTCATCGCCCAGGCGCTCGCCAGCGCCGACGCCGGCGGCTCCCTGACCGAACCCTCGCTGCTGCTGGCGCTGTTGCTGCTGGTGGTCGGGCTCGGCTTCAAGATGGCGGCGGTGCCCTTCCACTTCTGGACGCCCGACGCCTACGACGGCGCGCCGACCCCGGTCACGGCCTTCATGTCGGTGGTGCCCAAGGCGGCCGCCTTCGCCGCCACCATTCGCATCTTGGTGCAGGCGCTGGGACCGATGCAGGGCGAATGGCTGAATCTCATCGCCGTGCTGGCGCTGCTCACCATGGCGCTCGGCAACATCGTCGCCATCTCCCAGCGCAACGTCAAGCGGATGCTCGCCTACTCCTCCATCGCCCATACCGGCTACATCATGGTCGGGTTGGCCGCCTACCGCACCGAGACCGGGTTCATCGGAGCCGGGTCCGGCGACCAGGGCGTGGCCGCGGTGCTCTACTACCTGTTCGCCTACGCGGTGATGAATGTCGGCGCCTTTGGACTCGTCGCCTGGCTGCAGCACCGCGGTCGCGGCATGACGCTGGATGATTTCAGCGGGTTGGCCAGCAGCCAGCCGCTGGCGGCGGCGGCGATGACCGTCTTCATGCTCTCGTTGATGGGCATTCCGCCAACCATCGGGTTCTACGCCAAATACCGCGTCATCGTGGCCGCTATCGACTCTGGCACGGTCGGCCTGGCGTTGTCGATCGGAATTGTCGTGCTCTCCGCCGTCAGCGCGTTCTACTATCTCCGCGTGGTGGCGGTGATGTACTTCAACGAGCCGATCCACCTGCCGCGCAAAACCAGCACGCCGCTGTTGAACGTCGGGTTGGCCGCCATGGCCATCGGGTCGCTGCTGGGCGGTGTCTTCTTCGCCGGCGATGTGTTCGCTCTGGCCGAGCGCTGGTATCGGGCGCTGACGGTGCTGGCGCAGGTCGGCATCGGCGGCTGACCGCTCCCCTCCCCGATCTCCTGACACAGCGACGAATCGCCGGGGGCCGCGCGTGCGGCCCCCGCGGTTGTTGTCCTGCACTGCCGTATTCGGATTCTCCCGGCCGCTCCGCAGGTTCGCCTCATCCAGCACCGCGGTTCCGAACCGCGCGGCGACCGGCGCGGCGCGACCGGCCGCAACCAAACTCCGGAGTCGAGCGCTACAGGGAATGACGGCGCCAGCCGTGCCATAATACCGGGACATATGCGGCGCGCCGCGCCGCTCGCCGTGGCGTACGCTCGTCCGCGGCGGGTTCGCGGTCGCCAGGCGCTCCGTCCGGTCTTGACGCGGACGCATGGAGATGGATCACGGCATGAGCGACTTGCGCGCGTTCTACGGCCCGAACGCCGGGTACGTGCTCGACCAGTACGAACGCTATCTCGCCAATCCGGAATCGGTCGATCCGGAGATGCGGGTATTTTTCGCCACCTTCAACCCCTCGGTGCCCAACGGTCCGGTGGCCCGGGCGACTCGGGTCGCGCCGACGCCGGCCGAGCCGGCCCTCAACGTGGCCGCCGTCGTCGGCGCGGCGGGGTTGACCCAGGGCATCCGGGAATTCGGCCATCTCGCCGTCCAGCTCGACCCGCTGGGGTCGGCGCCCCACGGCGCGCCGGAACTGGTTCCCGAGTTTCACGGCACGACCGAAGCCGAGCTGCGGGCGTTGCCGGCCTCGGCCATTCCGAGCCAGGTCTCGCGCGGGGCGGCCAACGCCGCCGAAGCGGTGGAGCGGCTGCGCCAGGTCTACACCTCCGGCATCGGCTACGACTTCGACCAGGTGCAGGTGGCGTCCGAGCGCGCCTGGCTGCGCGACGCCGTGGAAACCGGTCAGTACACCGTGCGCCCCACGGTCGAGATCAAGCGCCGGCTGCTGAAGCGGCTCACCGAGGTGGAAGGGTTCGAAAAATTCATCCACCAGACCTACCTCGGTCAGAAGCGCTTCTCCATCGAAGGCACCGATACGCTGGTGCCGATGATGGACGAAGTCGTCCGACAGGCGGCCGCTGGCGGCGTGCGCGAGATCGTCATCGGCATGGCCCACCGCGGTCGCCTCAACGTGCTCACCCATGTGCTCGGCAAACCCTACGCCGCCGTGCTGGCCGCCTTCGAGGGCAACAGGGGCAAGCGGTCCAGCACCGACAAGGACGACGCCATCTCCGGTGATGTCAAATACCACCTGGGCGGCCGTCTCATCCAGCGCGAAAATGGCGAAACCGTCGCCGTGCCGCTGGTGTTGGCTCCCAACCCCAGCCATCTGGAGTTCGTGAACCCGGTCGTCGAGGGGATGGTTCGCGCCTCCCAGGACGATCGCACCCACGCCGGCCCGCCCCCGCAGGACACCCAGGGCAGCCTCGCCCTGCTGCTGCATGGCGACGCCGCCTTCCCCGGCCAGGGCATCGTCGCGGAAACACTGAACCTCTCCGGTCTCAAGGGCTACTCGACCGGCGGCACGATCCATATCATCGTCAACAACCAGATCGGCTTCACCACCGATGTCGGCGATTCTCGCTCCACCCTCTACGCCGGCGATCTGGCCAAGGGGTTCGAAATCCCCGTCGTTCACGTCAACGCCGACGACCCGGTGGCCTGTCTGACCGCCGCTCATCTCGCCTTCGCTTTCCGCCAGCGCTTCAAGAAGGATTTCCTGATCGATCTCGTCGGCTACCGGCGCTGGGGCCACAACGAAGGCGACGAACCGTCCTTCACCCAACCGCGCATGTACGCCATCATCGCCAAGCACCCCACCGTACGCCAGTTGTGGGGCGATCGCCTGGTCGCCGATGGCACCATGGAGCCGGAGGCGCCGGGCAAAATGCTCGATGCCATGCTCGATAACCTCGCCGCCATTCGCAAGGGGTTGGGCGAAACGCCTCCCCAGTTGGCCGACGAAGAAACGATCGCCCACGGTTTCCGGCGGGAGGTGGACACCGCCGTCGCCCTGCCGGAGTTGCGAGCGCTGCACGACGATCTGCACCGCCTGCCGGAGGGGTTCAAACCCACCAGCAAGCTGCTGCGCCAGTGGCAGCGGCGCTCCGCCGTGCCCGATTCTCCCGAAGGCAAGGTCGACTGGGCGCACGCCGAAACCCTTGCCTTCGCGAGCATCCTCGCCGGCGGCATCCCCATTCGGCTCACCGGGCAGGACGCCGAACGCGGCACCTTCTCGCAGCGTCACCTGGTGCTTCACGACGCCGCCACTGGCGAGCGCTATGTGCCGCTGCAGGCGCTGCCCGAGGCCCGAGCCTCGTTCGCCGTCTACAACAGCCCCCTCTCCGAGGCGGCCGCGGTCGGTTTCGAGTATGGCTACAGCGTCCATGCGCCGGAAGCGATGGTGCTGTGGGAGGCGCAGTTTGGCGACTTCGCCAATAGCGCCCAGGTGCTGATCGATCAATTCATGGTGGCCGCTCGCGCCAAATGGCGGCAGGATCCAGCTTTGGTGCTGCTGCTGCCCCACGGCTACGAGGGGCAGGGACCAGAGCACTCCTCGGCCCGGCTGGAGCGGTTCCTGCAACTCTCCGCCGAGGACAATCTGCGGGTCGCCAACTGCACGACGGCCGCGCAGTATTTCCATCTCCTGCGGCGCCAGGCGCTGCTGCTGGGCGTCGATCGCCATCCGCTGGTGCTGATGACCCCCAAGAGTCTGCTCCGCCACCCGCTGGCCGCGTCCACCTTCGCCGATCTCACATCCGGCACCTTCGAGCCGGTGCTGGACGATCCGTTCCGCGCCGACAATCGGAGCGCGGTGACCCGGCTGGTGTTGTGCAGCGGCAAGATCGCGGTGGATCTGGAGGCCAGCGAGGCGAGCGGCCACGCCGCTCACGTTGCCGTCGCGCGCGTCGAGCAGCTCGCTCCGTTCCAGACGACCGCCCTGCGCGCGGTGATCGATCGCTATCCCAATCTCGACGACATCGTTTGGGCGCAGGAAGAACCACGCAACATGGGGGCCTGGTCCTACATGGAGCCGCGGCTGCGCGACTTGCTGGCGAAGATGGAGCGACCGCTGCCGATCCGCTATGTCGGGCGGCCAGATCGCGCCAGTCCGGCCGAAGGGTCCGCCGAGCGCCACGCCGCCGAACAGGCGCGGATCGTGGCGGAAGCGTTGGAAGGCGCGTCGTTGCGCGGTTCGAACGGCAACGGCCATCGTACGGATGTTCTTGGCGCGACCGCCAACGAGGCCAAACCAGTCTCCGCCACGGCGCGCGCTTCGGGCTGATCGGGTTGAGAGGCAGCCGGTCGGATGATGGCGGGAGCACCCCGCCAGGAGACATGCATGTCGGTCGAAATTCGGGTGCCGCCGCTGGGAGAATCGCTGGTCGACGCGGTGGTCGGGGAATGGTTGAAAAGCGAAGGCGACGCCGTCAGTCGCGGTGAAACAGTCGTTCTATTGGAAACGGACAAGGTCAACCTCGATGTGACCGCCGAAGACGACGGGGTGCTGGCGCGCATCAGCAAACAGCCGGGCGAGGTGGTCACCGTCGGCGAAGTCTTGGGGGTTGTCTCCGGCGAAGGAGCGTCGGCCCCCGCGCCACAGCCCGCCGAACCGGCGCTGGCGGCCGCCGGCGCGGCCGCGCCCGTCGCGACCGCGGTCCCTGCCCCCGCAGCCCCGCCCGCCGACGACGTCGACGGCGGCCGCGCGGCGCCGGCGGTGCGCCGCCTGGCGGAAGAGCACCATCTGGATCTGACGGCCATCGCCGGCACCGGCCCCGGCGGACGCGTCACCCGAGACGATGTGCTGCTGGCCGCCGGTCGGCAAGCGGCCGCCGCGGCGGCCGCGGCCGCTCCGCCGCCGCCTGCGCCGGCGCCAGTGGTGATTCCGCCGTCCGCGCCGGCTCCGGCCGCTGCGGCGCCGGCGCCCGCGCAGCCGACGGCCTTGCTGCCCGCCGCGCGGGTGAACGGCCGCGAGGAGCGCATCCGCATGTCGCGGCGGCGCCAGACCATCGCCCAGCGGCTGGTCGAGGCGCAGCAGACCGCCGCGATGTTGACGACCTTCAACGAGGTCGATCTCTCGGCCGTGATGGCGATCCGCACCCGCCGCAAGCAAGCATTCAAGGAGAAGTACGGCGTCGGCCTTGGGTACATGTCGTTCTTCACCAAGGCGGTCGTGGGGGCCCTGAAAGCCTACCCATACGTCAATGCCGAGATTCAGAGCGACGAGCTGGTGCTCAAGAAGTATTACGACATTGGCATCGCGGTCGGCGTCGAGGAGGGGCTGGTGGTGCCGGTCGTGCGCGACGCCGACCGCAAGAGTTTCGCCGAGATCGAGCGGGAGATCGTCGAGCTGGCGAAGCGCGCCCGTGACAACAAACTGACGCTTTCCGAACTGCAAGGCGGCACGTTCACCATCACCAACGGCGGCATCTACGGCTC
>JADLCW010000328.1 GCA_020847015.1 Thermomicrobiales bacterium
TGGAGCGGGCGATGGGACTCGAACCCACGACATTCTGCTTGGGAAGCAGACACTCTACCAACTGAGTTACGCCCGCGCGCCGGGCGCACTATACCATGCGCCCTACCCTCGATCCACCTATCCTGCCCGCCCAATCAGGGTTTGCGCGCGGGCGGCGGTAAACCGACGACGAGAGCGACGGCGTCTCCGGGCCGCCTGCGAACGGCGCTTCGCCACCCGTGGCGGGGACCGCCCGTTCAGTCTGAAACAGCGTCGCGGCGCCCTTGTTCGTCTTCGGCGCGATCCGATCGCTTTCGAGAATCAAAGTCGCCGCCCAATCGTGGTCGCGCCGACGCACCCCGCCACGCACGCCTGCCCCCCAGATCCTCGTCCACTGGAACCAACGGCGGGTCGATGTCGCTCTCGACCAGCGGTAGCGCGGCCACCCCGGTCATCGGGACGCGCACCGCGACTCATCGCTCCACGCGCTCGCAGCAGTCTCGGCTCACCCGCATCGTAGGGGTCGGGCAATCGCCGCGCGGCAAATGATCGCCCAATCGCCATGGGGCAACCGGCCCGGAACGTTGCCGCACGTGGCGGATCTCGCGGGAGATGATGCAGAGGACGGCCATCCGCAACAGCCGGGAGAGCGGCGAGTCTGCGGGACAATGCAGGACAGCAGCTGCCGTAAGCGGCCGCCTTGAGACCAAACGTCTCGAGGGCGTCGCGATCGTTGGCTGCCGATGTGGTCCAGTCAGATCGGCCCGCCGAAGGCAGCTCGCTCGCCGCGGTGTCCCGCGCGGCGGATTGACTTCGAGCGCGGGTTCCAACAGCACCCGTGTCGCGTCGTCGATCGACCGGGCCGTCGAGCAGTGCTGCTCGCTCGCCGTTCCCCATCGCTCGGTCAGGTCGTCATCGACCTGGTTCACCCCGCGGCAAGACGTTCCGGGTAGGGTGAAAATGGCGGCGCGGCCGGGCGACGTTGTCGGATCAGCAGGTCACGCCGGGCCCACGGAGCGCGCCGTCTCACTCTCCGTCACACGCGGGGATTAAGATGGGTCGGCTGGTGTTCCAAGTGCGTTGGTGGCGCGGTTTCGCACGGTGCGGCTGCGCGGATCGGCGCTGTCCTCGTGTCGATTCAGACCCGCCGGATGAGCGCCAGCAGCACGTTCGGAGGGAGCGCAACCGGCCGAGGCGATGCGATAGCCGGAGATTCTACCGGGGCAGGCGCCGGCGCGCCAGACGCCAAAGCGAATGCAGCGCAGACGAGCCTGTCGTTTCTACTGCGCTCGGTTATGGGCGCAGCTTGCCCACGCGCACCAGATAGCGAGCAAAGCACAAGTGAATCAGGCGCTCCGACCAGAATGCCCAGGCGGCATTGGCTTCCGCGCCCGAATCAACCGAGCGGGTGACCGCCAACCAGAGCTGCAACCGCTCGGGATCCGATGGGATCGATTCGCATTCACACACGACGAAACCTCCTCTGCGATGGAGCCGGAACCGCCCGTGCGGCGCGGTCCGACAGCGCCCATGCAGATGCAGGGCGCGTGCCGTGAACGAAAGTCGGGAGTCACGAATCACGCGTCAGAAGTCACGAGTCGGGATTCGAGAACAGCCATCAGCGACGTTTTGCCGCAATGCAGATCGGGCGCGAATGAACGATCATTAGAGTGGAATCCGCCGCCCCGGTCGGCAGGAACCAGATGTTTGCGAGGATCACACCCATGACCACCAACCACGCCGCCGACTCCAGCGTCGACCCGACCGCCCGAACGCAACCGCCCGGCCCGCCTCCCGACCGGGACATGATCTGGATTCCCGACGGAACCTTCCTGATGGGGTCCGACAACCACTACCCGGAGGAAGCCCCCACCCACCGCGTCGCCGTCTCCGGTTTCTGGATCGACCGCTTTCAGGTGACGAACACCCAGTTCCGCCGCTTCGTGAAGGCGACCGATTACGTCACCGTCGCCGAGCGAGCGCCGAACGCGGCCGACTACCCCGGCGCCCTGCCGGAAATGCTGGTTCCGGGTTCGGTCGTGTTCGCGCCGCCGCCGGGTCCGGTGCCGCTGGTCGATCACTACCGCTGGTGGACCTGGATCCCCGGGGCCGATTGGCGCCGCCCGGAAGGTCCGGATTCAAACTTGAGCGGGCGAGAAAAGCACCCGGTGGTTCACGTCGCCTGGGAGGATGTGGCGGCCTACGCGGCGTGGATCGGCAAGGAGTTGCCGACCGAGGCCGAATGGGAGTACGCCTGCCGCGGCGATGCCGAGGGATCGACGTTCGCCTGGGGCGAGGAATTGGCTCCGAAAGGAAAAATGATGGCCAACTACTGGCAGGGCCAATTCCCCTGGCAAAACCTCGCCCTGGACGGCTACGAGCGCACCGCCCCGGTCGGCTCCTTCCCGCCCAATGGTTTCGGGTTGTATGACGCCATCGGCAACGCCTGGGAGTGGACGGCCGACTGGTATCGCGATCGCCACGTGGCGAGTTCGTCCTGCTGCGGCCCGGCGCGCGATCCCCGCGGCGGAGACCGGGCCAGCAGCCCCGATCCGCGAGAACCAGCCGCCATTCCGCGCAAGACGCTCAAAGGCGGCTCCTGGGCATGCGCCGAGAGCTACTGCCGGCGCTACCGTCCGGCCGCCCGCATGGGTCACCCCATCGACACCGGCACCAATCACATCACATTCCGCTGCGTCGTGCGTCCGGGTTCGGCGGAGCAGAGCGGCGCCGCGCAATAGCGCGGTACGCGAAAAGGCGAGGCTCGCACCCGGGCAGCGGCGGCCTCGCTCGCATGTCGCCGGACCGCGAGATCGAGAAGCCGAAATATCGACAAGGCGGCGGCCGGCAGACCATCTGACGATGCGGCTCCTGACGCCAGCCAGATTGCTTGCAGCGTCGACAGCGACCGCCGTGAAGCGCGCCTCGCGTTCGCCGCTGCAGGTCTGCTCCGCATCATCTGCCTGTCACCGCCGCTCCGGCTGTTCGCCTCGCCTTCAGTCCATCCCCGCCACGTGCGCCGCTACGCCGGCTGCTTCGCGAAGCACATACGAGAACTCGACCCCGCCGCCCGGGCGGATCGGGCTGTTCGGGGCAGCCGACCCGTAGGGAGTCAATCCAAGATCGCGGGCCATCAGCTTGACCCGAAACAGATGGAATCCGTCGCTGACCAGCAGCACCCGCCGCAACCCGGCGCCGTGCAGCACCATCGCCGCACCGCGCATCGACTCCCAACTATCACGACCGACCGTCTCCCGCAGAATCGCCGCCGGCGGCAGGCCCCGGTCAATCAGATAGGCGGCGCTGGCGTCGGCCTCGGTGAAGGGGTCGCCTTGCAGGCGGCCGCCGGTGACTACGATCGTCGGGGCCATCCCCTGCTGGTGCAAATCCAGCGCGTGATCCAGTCGCGCTCGCAGCACCGGGCCAGGCTCGCCGTTGTACTGCGCCGCGCCCAACACCACGATGGCGTCGACCGGCTGCGCCTGATCGACCCGCGCCTGCCGATAGATGGCCGCCACGAGCCCAACCCCGACCACCGCGGCCGCCAGCATAGCGAACAGCAGCAGTGCAACCAGCCAGCGCCATGCCTCGCCCCACAGTGGGCGGCGACGACGGCGCGGGGCGCGGCGGGCGGATGTGGGGCGTTCCGTCGGAGCGGATCGCGGCAGCCTCGGGAGGGGGCGGGTCTTGGCGGGGACGGTCATGGCGCGGATGATGGCGCCCCGCCCCCACGAGGTTCAAGGTGCGGTTCACCGCCCCCGGATCGGCGCCGTGTTTCGGTAAGATCGCCCGGAACGCACGACGACAGCCGACGAAGGAGGAGCAGGTGACCGCCAAGCCGACCGGTCTGATTTTCGACAGTCGGTTTCTGGAACACGACACCGGACTGGCGCTCGTTTCAGCAACGGTTCCCGCCGACAGCGTATGGGAGCCGCAACCCCACGCCGCCAGTCCTCATCTGGTCGGGCGCGCCTATCGCTTGCTTGGCCGCACCGGGGTGCTCGCCCGGCTCGCCGAATTTCCGGCGCGGGAGGCGACGATCGCCGAGCTCGAACGGGTGCACACGCCGGAGCACGTCCGCCACATTCGCGATGTCTGCCTGGCCGGGGGCGGCGAAGCCGGGGAGTTCGCGCCGGCCAGCCCGGAAACCTACCCTGTCGCGCGGCTGGCGGCCGGCGGCGCGCTGGCGGGTGTCGACGCCGTGCTGAGCGGTGCGGCGCGCAACGTCTACGGGCTGCTGCGGCCGCCCGGGCACCACGCCATGCCGGATCGGGCGATGGGGTTCTGCTACTTCAACAACGTCGCCATCGCCGCCCGCTACGCGCAGGATCGGCACGGGCTGCGGCGCGTCGCCATTCTCGATTGGGATGTGCACCACGGCAACGGCACCCAGACCGCGTTCTACGACGACCCCTCGGTGTTGTTCATCTCGCTGCATCAGGACGACTGGTATCCGACCGGCATGGGCGCGGTCGAGCAGACGGGGGTCGGGGAAGGCGCTGGCTTCACGATCAACGTGCCGCTGCCCCCGGGCACCGGCAACGCCGGCTACCTGGCCGCGATCGAGCGCATCGTGGCTCCCGCGCTGCGCCGCTTTGCGCCGGAACTGCTCATCGTCTCGGCCGGGCAGGATCCCAGCGGCGTCGATCCGCTGGCGCGCATGGCCGTCTCCGCCGATGGCTTCCGCACGATGGCGACGATGACGGCGGAACTGGCCGACGAGATCTGCGGCGGCCGATTGCTGGCCTGTCATGAGGGCGGCTACAGCGAAGGGTACGCCCCCGTCTGCACTTGGGCGGTGGTCGAGGGGCTGAGCGGCATCCGCACCCCCTACGAAGATCCCTACGACGCATGGTTGGGCGGCATGCCTTGCGGCGTCGAGGTCGGCCCGGCGGGGGCGGCGATCGACCGCGCGATCGCGACGCACGGCGCGCAATGGGGACTGGGCTAGACCATCTCTCTCAACCGATTGGCGGTGAGACGCGCGGGGTCGATTCCAACCCCGCGCGCCTCATCATGAGACCGGCCGCGACTCAGCCGGCGACCACGGCCGGGGTCGAAACCGCCGCCAGGGCCGCGGCCAGCGTATCGACGGCGCGATCGAGATCGGCATCGGCGATGACCAGCGGCGGCTGAATGCGCACCACGTTGCCGCCCTGCCCGCCGACGCCCACCAATACCCCGTGCTCGCGGCAGAACTTGCGCACCGCGACCGCTTCGGCCGGGGCCGGTTCCCGCGTCGCCCGATCGCGCACCAGATCGACCCCGATCATCAGCCCGACGCCGCGCACATCGCCGATGAGGGGAAACTGCGTCTGCAGCTCGCGCAGCCGGCTCATCACATGCGCGCCCTTGCGCGCCGCCTCTTCCGGCAGCCGCTCCTCGAACATGACGTCGATATTGGCCAGCGCCGCCGCGCAGCAAATGGGGTTGCCGCCGAACGTCGAAAGGTGCTCGCCGGGGCGCAGGGAATCGGCGATGTCGGCGCGGGCAATCGTGGCGCTGAGCGGGAAACCGTCGGCGATGCCCTTGGCCAGCACCATGATGTCCGGCTCCACGCCAGATTGCTCGATGGCGAACAGCGTGCCGCAGCGGCCGAATCCGGATTGCACCTCGTCCACGATGAACAGGATGCCGTGGCGATCCAGCACCTCTTTCACCCGCCGGAAGTAGCTCGGCGGCGGCACGATGATGCCGCCTTCGCCCCACACCGCCTCGCTGATGAACGCCGCCACATCGCCGCTGGTTTGGTAGGTGATGGCCCATTCGACCATCTCTGCGCAGCGTTCGGCCAGTTCCTCCTCGTCCTCCAACCGGAAGGGGTTGCGATAGGCGTAGGGAACCGGGGCGAAGGCGACGCCGGGCAGGTAGGGACCGCCGTGGGTTTTGCGCGCCTTGTTGCCGGTGATGGAGAGGGTGGCGGCCGTGCGGCCATGGAAACTGTGGGTGAGACTGATGAATTCATGCTTGCCGGTGTAGGCCTTGGCGAGACGCATCGCCGTTTCGATGCCCTCGGCTCCGGAATTGCCGAAAAAGGTCTTCTGCAACCGACCGGGGGTGATTTCGGCCAGCCGCTCGGCCAGTTGGGCCACCACTGGCACGTGATAGATGTAGCTGGCGGCATGGACGACCGAGTCCATCTGACGCTTGGCGGCCGCGATCACCTTGGGGTGGCGGTGCCCGGCGTTGACCACGGCGATGCCGGCGAAGCAATCGACATAGGCCGTGCCGTCCTGATCCCAAACGGTGGCTCCTTCCGCTTTCGCCACCGAAATGGGTTCGATGGAGGCCACGAAGCTGGTGGTGACGAACTCCTTGTAGCGCTGAATGGTCGCGTCGTGGGCTTCGGAACCCCGCGCTGCGTCGTGCTTGCCGTTGCCGTCCATGTCCGCCTCCGCGATCCGCTGTCGAGCCGGTGCAGCGCGTCGCGCATCGGAACGCCGCCTGCTGCCCGGCATTCTACCGGGCGGCGGCGCATCCTCGGAGTGGCAGCGCGTCGCTGACCCGCCGCTCAGTCAGGCGCTCGCGCCGCTCCCGCGCGCCGAAATCACGCGTCACTCCATCTGAAGCGACGCAACCGGCGAGGCCGCGACGTTGCTGCCCCCGTCGAAGCGGGGCGGTACGACCGCCCCGCACCGTTCGGCGACTTCTCCCGCCAATCGAATGAGCGGTCGTCTGGGGTCTCGCCGCGCGCGATCCCGCATCCCATGGGACGCACGCCCCGTTGGGGCGCGGAACTTGACAGCACTGCTTTCTCATGATAAATAGTGTTTAATAAACGGTGTTTCATTTTGGACCTCTCAGTGGGGGGAAAGGAGGAGCCTATCGCGAAGGCCGCAGCACTATCGGCCGTCGGCACGTCATCGCAGCAACGAGCACCTGGAAAGGTACGCGTCATGGATTCCGCAAACTTCGACCGATTCACCCGAATCCTCGCGAGTCAGCCGTCGCGACGCGACGTCTTTCGCGGCTTGGCCGCCGCCGCGTTCGGCGGGGTCGCCATCGCCGTCGCCGGCCGCGGCGTCGTCGCGGACTCGGCGGCGAATCCCCTCTTTCAGCCGCCGGGCGAGATTTCTTCGGGACCGCTCGGGGAGGAGGCGCTGCGCGAGCAACTGATCGCCGCCAAGGCGGCATCCTGCGGGCAACTCGGACTCGTCGCCGGCATCATTGTCAGCACCGGCATTCTGGCCGATGTGCCGCCAACGATCTCGCGGCTGACGGGGCTGCCGATCGACGAACTGGAAGCGCGCGAGACCGCCGCCTGCCAGACGGTCGGCGAAGGTGAACCCGACGCCGAGAAAACCACCGTGCAACTGCTCAA
>JADLCW010000329.1 GCA_020847015.1 Thermomicrobiales bacterium
GCGAACAGGTGGTTGTTGCCGAACGCGCGCCGCGCATCGGTCGCCACCCGGATCGCCCTCTCCACCGTCGACTCCGCCAGCGCCCGCCGGTAGGCGAACAACTTGGGAATGCCCGGCCGCGCATCGCGCGCATACAGCGCGTTGCCGACCGACCCCAACCCCGCCGCATTGAACCCCTGATGCAGCAGCAACCCGGCATAGGTGAACGCCACGAACGCCGGCGCGCCCGCCGGTTCGGCCCGGATCACGTAGGCCAACTCCCCCCACCCCGCCGCGGCGGCCACGTTGTGGGCCAGCAGCACGTGCCCGTCGACGCTCCCCGCCGGCTCCACCGCCGCCACCGTGCACTCGAAGCGCCCCGCCGCCTGCTGCAACTCGGCCGCCGCGTTCAGCACGAACAGCGTCGCGAAGGGAACCGCCGCCCCCTCCGCCATGCCCCGCAATTCCTCCACCAGCCACGGCGCGGCGCGCTCGGTGGCCGCCAGATACGGTCCGATCGCCTCGCCCGCCGCGGCCGGATCGAGCCCGCCCAGCTCCGCCCGCGCCGACGCCGCCGCGCAGCGAATCTGCTCCCCCGCCGCTCGCCCCACATCGTGACCGATCTCGCGCGGCGAACCGCCGGTTTCGATAAGTGGAATCACGCCGTCAACTCCGGTGCGGATCGAGCGCATCGCGCAACCCATCGCCGACGAAATTGATCGCCAGCACCGCCACCGTCAGCGTCAACCCCGGCGCGATCGCCAGTTGCGGCTGCACGGTGTAATAGGGCCGCGCCGCATTGAGCATGTTGCCCCAGGTGGGGACATCCGGCGGCACGCCAAACCCGAGGAAACTCAGCGCCGCCTCGGAGAGCATCGCGTAGGCCATGTTCAGCGTCGTGCTGACCACGATGGCGGCGATCACGTTCGGCAGCAGATGGCGCAAAATGATCCGCCCGTCCGGCACGCCGACCGCCCGCGCCGCCTCCGCGAAATCGCGCTGCTTGAGCGAGAGAAATTCGCCGCGGATGATCCGCGCCAGCCACATCCAACTGAACAACCCCAGAAACAAAATCACCCCGCCCACCGAACTGCCCCGCATGGAGAACAAAATCAGCAGCAGGAAAATGGCCGGGAAGGCCAGCATCACATCCACGAAGCGCATCAGCGCGGCGTCGATCCAGCCGCCGTAGTACCCGGCCGCCGCCCCCACCCCGATGCCCACCCCCGCCGACAGCAGCGCCGCGGCGATGCCGACCATCAGCGACACCCGCCCGCCATACAGCAACCGGGTCAGCTCGTCGCGCCCCAGATCGTCGGTGCCCAGCACATGCTCGGCCGAAGGCAGCGCGGTGATGTTGAACAGATCGATCTCGTTCTCGCCATACGGCGCCAGCACCGGCGCGAACAACGCCGCCAGACACAACGCCAGCAGCACCACCAACCCCAGCAGCGCCAACCGGGCGCGGCGCAACCGCTCCAGCGCCAGCCGCCACGGCCCGCGCGGTTTGCGCGCCGTCAGATCGGGAGCCAACCCGGCCAGCGCCGCGCGATCCGCCGGCGGCGCGCCGGAGGCGGTCGACACCGTCATCGCAGCGAAATCCGCGGGTCCAGCACCCCATACACCAGATCGGCGATCAGATTGCCGGCCACGATCAGCGCCGCGCCCAACATCAACGTGCCCATCAGCACCGGATAATCGCGCACCGTCAGCGAGTCATAAAACAACCGCCCCATCCCCGGCCACGAAAACACCGTCTCGGTGAGCACCGCCCCGGTCAGATAGAGCGGCGCGTCGATGGCCACCACGGTGACGAAGGGGATCAGCGCGTTGCGCAGCACATGCCCGCGCACCACCCGTTGCTCGGCCAACCCCTTGGCCCGCGCCGTGCGCACGTAATCCTGCCCGAACTGCTCCAGCGTCGAGGAGCGCACATAGCGGCTCCAGCCGGCGATGCTGCCGATGGCGATGGTGAAGGCCGGCAACGCCAGATGGCGCAGCAGATCGCCCAACCCGCCGCCCCCGGCGGCGCTGTACATCCCCGCCGACGGCAGCCAGCCCAGATGCACCGCGAACAGCAACTGCAACATCAACCCGAACCAGAACACCGGCATCGCCAACCCGAAGTAGCTGAAAAACGAGGTCACATTGTCGAACACCCCGTACGGGTTGCGCGCGGCCAGGATGCCGAACCCCAGCGACGCCGCCAGCGAGATGGTCAACCCCGCCGCCATCAGCACCACGGTGTTGGGAAACACATCGCCGATCACCTGCGAAACGGGGCGATATTGCGCGTACGACATCCCCAAATCGCCCCGCAGCAAATTGCCGATCCACACCAGCAACTGCTCGGGCACGGGGCGATCCAGCCCCATGTTGTGGCGAATCTGCTCCAGTTGGGCGGTGGTCATCCGGGCGTTGCGGGCGAACAGCGCATCCGGCCCGCCGGGAGCCAGTTGCATGAACGCGAACGACAACACCGACACCCCCAGCAACAGGGGGATCGCGCCGAGCAGACGGCGGATGGTGAAACGCAGCACGGCCGACTCCGGGCGATGCGGCGGAGAGCCGCCCCACGCCAGGCGGCGTAGGGCGGCGGCGCACGCTAGGTCAGATACCACTCGCCGGCGTTCCACAACAGATAGTTGAAGGCGCTCGGCCAGAACCCGCCGATATTCTTGGCCACCCCGGGGAAGGCCACCTCCCAGTCGATGAAAATGACCGGGACTTCCTCGTGCAGCAACTCCTGAATCTGGAAGTAGATCTGCTTGCGCGCCTCCTGATCGGTGGTGGCGTCGCCGGCGGTGGTCAGCTTGTCGATCTCCTCCTGGAAATTGTAGTGGTGGAAATAGGCCGGCAGATTGCCGCCGCTGCCGGTCGGGGTGCTGGGAATCTGCGAGGAATTCCAGTAGTAGGCGTCGGTCGGATCGTTGCCGTTGAACCAGCCGAACAACGCTCCGGTCATCTGCGGGGTGAACTGGTACCCCTCCGGTCCCCAGATGGTGCTGATGTCCTGATTCTTGACCGTGGTCTTCACCCCCAGACTGTTCCAGCTCTGGGCGACCACCTGCGCGATGCGCTCGTTGTCGGTGTTGCCGCTGACGAACCACAGTTCGATCTCGAACGGTTTGACCTCGCCGTCGCCCACCTGCGGGTCATCGGTGGGAATCTTGCCCTGCAACACCCCGCCGTCGCCGGGGGTCAACCCCGCTTCGGCCAGCAACTGCTTCGCCTGCTCCAGATCGTACGGCCGCGGCTGGATGTCCGGATCGAAGGCCCAACTGCCGGGAGCCTGATCGGCGACGCTGGGCAGCGCCCGCCCCTTCAGCAGCTTCTCGATGATGTCCTTGCTGGGCGTGGCGAAATCCAGCGCCTGCCGCACCTTGGTCATGCGGATGAAATCGACATTCTTGAGATCGATATGGTTCCAGCCCAAGGTGGCGTGCTGCAGCACGTCGATGGTGTCGAACCCCAACGCCTCATCGACCCGGGTCGGCGGGATGCCGGCTCCGCTGCCGCAGGCCTGCACCTCGCCGGTGCGCAACTGCACCATCAGCGTGTTGTCGTCCGGCACGATGCGGTAGATGATCCGGTCGAGGTGCGCCGGTTCGCCCCAGTAGCCGTCGAACTTGTCGAGGGTGATCTGCTCCTTGGCCCGCCACTCGCCGAAGGTGAACGGTCCGGTGCCGATCGGCGCCCGGCCGAACTCCTGCTTGAAGACATCGACCCCCTTGGCGATGGCGCTGGACGGGCAAATCCGGGTGTCGGCGACATAGGAGAGGAAGGGCGCGTAGACCTCCGTGGTGCGCATCGTCACCGTGGAGCCATCGACGGTGATGTCGTCGATCTTGTCCCAGCCGTTCTGGTTGAAGGCCCCGAAATCGGGGTTCATGATGATCTTCCAGCTATTGACCACGTCCTCGCCGGTGAACGCGTCGCCGTTGTGGAAGCTCACCCCCTCGCGCAGGGTGAAGGTGTAGGTCAACCCGTCGTCGGAGATGGAATACGCCGTCGCCAGCCGCGGCGCCAGCTTCTGCTCGCTGTCGTAGGTGAACAACCCGTCCATCATGCCCCAGATGACATCGGAGGCGGCGACCAGTTGGGTGATGTACGGATGCAGCGTGTCCGGTTCGGAGTTGGAGCCGACCGTCACCGTGCCGCCCGTCTGCGCTTCGCCGGCCGGTTTGGTCGGCCCGGTCACCGGGATCGGCTGCTTGTCCTGCCGCGCCGGAGCGGCGGCCGCCACATCGCCGGCGGCGTGCAGCATGACGCCGATCACCGGCGCGGCGAACCCGAGCGCCACGGCGCGGCGCAGCAACCCGCGCCGGCTGAGCCGCCCGTCGATGCGGGCCTGCACCAGTTCGTCCAGCGTGCGCGGCTCCGGCGCAGCTCCGGCGGCAAACCGGTCGGGACGGGAGATGGGGTCGATCATCGGCGGCCTCCTGCCATGCAACGCCGGCGCTGCGGCGAGATTCGCCCCGGCGCCGTCGCCGGGGACGCGAGATGCGGCGGCGTATCGTCGCACAGCGCGCGCCGCCTCGCTCGCCTCAGATCGTCTCCGGCGTCTCCTCCAGCAGCGCGCCCAGCACATCGTCCGGCGTCCGTCCGGCGGCTTCGGCCTCGAAGTTGAGCAGCAACCGATGGCGCAGCGCCGGCAGCGCCGTGGCCCGCACATCGGCGAAGGCCACATTCAGCCGACCGTCGAGCAGCGCCCGAATCTTGGCCCCCAGCACGATGGCCTGCGCGCCGCGCGGACTGACGCCATAGCGCACGTGGCGGCGCGCCGTCTCGGCGGCGGCCGCGCCGGTCGGGTGGGTGGCCAGCGTCAACCGCACCACGTAGTCGGTGACGGCGGCGGCGATGGGCGTCTCGCGGGCCAGCGCGCCCATGGCCAGCAACGTTGCCCCATCCGCCGCCGGTCGCAGCGTCTGGTCGCCGTTGGTCGTCGTGCGGCGCACGATCTCGGTCAGTTCGGCCGACGAAGGATAGGGGGCCAGCAGTTTGAAAAAGAACCGGTCCAACTGCGCCTCCGGCAGCGGATAGGTGCCCTCCATCTCCAACGGGTTCTGGGTGGCCAGCACGAAAAAGGGCGGCTCCAGCACGTGCATCGTGTTGGCCACGGTGACCGTGCGCTCCTGCATCGCCTCCAGCAGCGCCGATTGCGTTTTCGGCGTGGCCCGGTTGATCTCGTCGGCCAGAATGAGATTGGCGAACACCGGTCCCGGCTGGAACACGAATTGCCGCCGCCCCTCGCGGTCCTCGGCCAAAATGTTGGTGCCGGTGATGTCGGCCGGCATCAGATCGGGGGTGAACTGAATGCGGGCGAAGCCCAGCTCCAGCGCGTCGGCGAAGGTGCGCACCAGCAGCGTCTTGCCCAGCCCCGGCGCGCCTTCCAGCAGCACGTGCCCGCCGGCCACGAGACCGATCAGCACGTCGCGGATGACATCGGGTTGCCCGACGATGACCCGGCGCACTTCGTCCTCGATGCGGGCGGCCACGGCGCGAAACTGAACGACCGTCATCGACGGCGAGGCGGCGGCGACCATGCGGACTCCTCGGCCGGCCCGGGGGATTCAGCGGCGCAAACCGAAGATCAGGGCCAGCGTCGTAATGACCATACAGACGATACCACCGATCGCCATCGCCGCGATCAGCAAAATCTCCAGCTTGGCGCGGTGGGCGCGCACCCACTCGCCCAACCCCAGCGCGGCCACCGCCGCGCGCGGATCGGTCGCCGCCGGGGTTTTCTGCGGGGCATCCGCCGGATCAGTCGTCGCCGGGTTTGTCTGCGGGGCATCCGGCGCCCCCGGCTCCGGCGCGACCGGCCGCTCGTTCGGCGCGGGTCCGCTCACGCCGCCGCGCTCGCCCGCCGCGTCTCGCGACCGAAGCGGCGCAGATACAGCGCCAACCCGATCGCGATCAGCAGCCAGTAGGCGACCACCCGGTCCAGCAGCACGATCGAGATGGCCAGCGCCGGGTTCATCCCCAGCACCCCGACCATCACCGCCGTCGTGCCCGCCTCCACCACCCCCAACCCGGCCGGAGTGATCGGCAGCGCCGTCAGCAACGACCCCATCATGGCGATGAACATGGCGGCCGCGAAGGGGATGCCGGCATCCAGCGAGATCGCCACGAACCAGAAGCGAAACCCTTCCGTCAGCCAGATCGCCACGCTGACCCC
>JADLCW010000330.1 GCA_020847015.1 Thermomicrobiales bacterium
GCGGGACGACGATCTCCGGGGAGCGGGCGATCGCCCAGACGATAAACAGCAGCAGACTGATTGGCATCAGATAGGCGAAGACGACAAACCGCCAGGAATAATCACGCAGGCGGCGGCGGGGGACGGTCCCCGCGCCGGACATCACGCGCAGCGGAGCCGGCCACTGAGCATGAAGTTCCAGCCAGAGCAGCGCGGCGCCAGTCAGCAGCACGGCCTTCAGGTAGACGCCCAGCCAACCGAGTTGGAGGTTGACAATGAAGCCGCAGAGACCGGTCATCACCGTCATCTGCGACAGCAGCGTCGAGTTTTCCGTCACGAAATCCTTGATCGAGGTTATTGGCGTGTCGTCGGGAGACGGGGTCTCGGTGGGTGCTTGAGACGCGGTCACAAGGGCGGTCTCCGACAGAGGCGGTAAGGCGAGGCGCGTTCGGGCGGAGACGCCGCACCAGCGGCGCATTATTGACGATCCAGTCTGGCCACGCAGCCCCGGTGCGCTCGCGCTCCGCGCCGGGGCCGGGTTCCCGCCGCCGCCGGGACGCGGTACCCTTGCTTCGAGCAGAATCGTTGGCGTGTGCGGGGAGGAGCGATGGTGGCGGCGGATGTGGAGACGGTCGAAGCGCGATTGCGCTCGCTGATTCATTCGGTGCCGGATTTCCCCGAGTACGGGGTCGTATTCCGCGACATCACCCCGCTGTTGGCCGACGCCGACGCGTTTCGCCTGGCGGTGGAGACGATGGCCGCCGTGGCTCCGGATGCCGAAGCCGTCGTTGGCATCGAGAGTCGCGGGTTCATCTTCGCTGCCCCGGTTGCCTTCGCGTTGGGAGCCGGATTCGTGCCGGTGCGCAAGCTGGGGCGGCTGCCGCGCCCCACTGAGCGCGAGGCCTACGATCTGGAGTACGGCGCCAACACGGTGGAGATGCATATCGATGCGATTCGGCCGGGGCAGCGAGTGCTGCTGGTGGACGATGTGCTGGCGACCGGCGGCACCATGCGCGCGGCGGCGCGACTGGTGGAGCGATTGGGCGGCGCGGTCGTTGGCATCGCCGTGCTGGTCGAGTTGGCTGGATTGCACGGGCGCGATCTCTTGGAAGGTTACCCGACCACCAGCATCGTCACCTACTGATCAGCAGGGTCAATCGTCGTCCGCATCCTGGGGAAGCGCGCCCAATTGCTGGCGCAGCCCAAGGGCGTCCCAGGCGTCGAAGCCGGCCACGATTTTCCCGTCGCGCAGGCGATCGAGACTCATGCCGGTGACGTTGACGCGCCGCCCCGTTGCGGGGATGCCGGCGTAGTCGCCCTGATGGGCGCCCGTCAGCGTCCACCGACTGACGACGACATCGCCCTCGGCGACCAGCTCATCGACGGTGAAATGAATGTCGGGGAAGGCTTGGCGCCAGTGGCGCCCCTGGCGGCGGAACGACTCCCGGCCGACGCCGAAGCGCGGATCGTTGCCGGCGGCGTCCTCGGCGAGGAAGCGATCGAGCGCCGCCTCATCGCCATTGTTCCAGACTTCCTCGAAAAACTGGGCGACGGCGGCTTTGTTGCGCGCTAACTGCTCGGACATGCTCCCCCCCCGATCGCCGGCGCCGATGAGCGCGGCGTGTGACGCGGGAGCATCCACCAGCGCGGCCGATCCGTCAACTCCGGCACGTGGATAAGGCGCACGCTGGTACGAGGTCCGGCGGCGGTTCGCTCTGCAGCGATGGAGCGGGTAGGCCACAACGCGGGACGCGCAGCGCCCCGGAGTGTGCGCGTGTTAGCGACGAACCGGCCGCGGCTGGTTGATCGGCACGGGCGCCAGCGCCGGTTTGGCCGGCGTCGTGAAAGGACCGAAAATGCGGTCGAGCAGATCGCTGATGCGATCGGCGATCGATTCCGCAGCGGAGCGCTTGGCTGGCATGGAACTCCTCAGTCTCGACGGGCGTTCGGTGACCCGTCCCCATTCAATTCTACGCTCATCGGGGGGCGGTGGTTTCCCCGTCGTTCGGCGCCTCGCTGCAGGCGGGGCAGACCGGTCGGGAGCGGCCGAAACGTTGGCCGTCTCCTTGTGTAGATGCAGGGTCGGCGCCAGCGAAGGCGCGACGCCGACCGGACTGTGTAGCGGCGCGCGATCTTGCGAGATGCGCCGTCCGGTTGCCCCGGCGCCGCATCCGATGGAGCCAAATCTCGCGTTGCCAGGCACGAGATCTCGTTTCGCACGAAGTGTCCGGACAGGGTGGGGTACACTGAGCGAAGGAACTGTTCGTCGAGCCACGAGACGTCGATGACTTGGCCCAGCGCGTTCGATTCGCCCATCCCGACCCGCTCCAAGACTGCTCGCGGATTGACCCGGCGTGACTTCTTCGGCGCGGTGGTGGCGCGGTTGCGTGCCCGCTTGCCGGAATCGCTGGTCGATTTTCAGCACCGCGCCAACAGCAGTCTGCTGAAGCTTTCCTACGCCAACGAGCGCGTTCACTACGAGGTGTGGACCGACGGCACGCGAGAGCAGATCGAAATCGGGCTTCATTTCGAGGACGGCCCGGTCAGCACCGCTGCCTACCTGGCTTTTTTCGACCATCATATTGTGGAATTGAAGCACGACCTGGGGCCGCAGCTCGAACTGGAACGCTGGACCAGCACGTGGGGTCACCTCTACGAGTTGCATCCGCTGGTTCGATTGGACGACATGCTGGCCGAGCGGGTAGCCGAGCGACTGGCAGCGATAATCACTGCGGCGCAGCCGCTGGTGGACGCGGCCGGGGTGCCTGCAGAACGCTCCGCGATGGCCGCCGAACCGCGCGGCCCGTGGCGCGCTTGGCGGAAGGGACGCCGCTAAGCGTAGCACCGGGGTGAGCAGGATTTCGGCGTCACACCCGCATCGGGAGATCCAGTCGGGCGACGATCTCACCGTCTTCGATCTCGCCCGTGGCAATAAACCCGATTCGGGCATAGAGACGCTCGGCGATGGCGTTGCCCGGCACGTAGCCGAGGTGGATGGCGCGGCAACCGTGGCGCTCGGCCATGAGAGCGACGAGCGCGGACAGCGCGGCAGCTCCGAGTCCCTTGCCTTGGTGGGCGGCCCCGATCATAAAGCGGATGATCCACCAGCGGTCGGTCTCATCGTCGTAGCCAAACATGGCGAACCCGACCAGCGCCTCGTGGGCGTACATCGCCAGCGGAGTCCAGGTCGGCTCAACGAAGGCCTCGGCGATCGAGTAGAGATTCGGCGCGACGAAATCATCCTGTTCCGGAGCCACTTTCAGCCGCACCACATCGCGGAAGTTTCCCCGCGCGATCGGCTGAAACATGATTTCCATGCGTCCCCGTCCTCTCGGTTCCGTGCGCGGCTCGGCCGCCGACGAACCATACGCGAACACCCGAAGCCGAGGATGCGACCGGTCGGCGCCGTGGTGGCCAGCCAAGACTCGTGCATCGCTTGGCAGCATTGGCAAAGTACTGGTATGATGCACCACAGTTTAGTTGTCGTAATTAGACACTTACCGGAGCGATCCGGGTAGTGATGAGCGAGCTGAGCCGCCGCTCGCATGGATCGCCACCCGCAGGCGAGGAGAACTCCGTGGTCCGATCTGCCGCGCGCGCTCCCCGGTTCGGTTCCGCCCGCCTCATCCATGCTCTGGTTGCGATGCTGCTGCTGGCGATCCCCGCGATTGCACCGGCATCGGCCCAGGAAACGCCAATCCCTCCCAGCAGGCAGACGGTCACGGATGGGTCGGCCGAATCCTGCCCGCCGCTGGATGCGAGTGGGTCCGGCTCATCACCGGCGGGTGCAGAGACAAGAATCGGCAGTCAGCCCGCAGTCTATGACTATGCGATGCTGATCGATATCAGCGGCTCCATGAACAATGACAATAATCTCGACGGCCTGCCAGATGGAACCGGGCCAGCCATCTTCGATTTGGTGCAGGAGGCGATCAACCGGTTCATCGGCGGTCTGCCGCGCGGCTCCAATATCGTCATCATCCCCTTCGGCAACCAGGTCAACCCCGACAACCTCCGCCGCTACACGCTCGACGCGTCCGGCGGGCGAGTCGAGGCTCAGGCGTTCGTCAGTTCGCTTGTCGCGCTGGATAGCGAGACCCGCATCACCGAGTCGGTTTCCGTAGCCCTGAGCGAGTTGCAGGCGCTGCGCGCCGATGACGACCGCCCGCATATCCAAAGCGTGCTGCTCTATACCGACGGGATCGGGAATGGTCCCGACGATTTGATCGGCGGCGCACCCTCCGTGGATGAGCTGCTCAATCGCCTTGGCGCCTACCGAGCTGATCAGCCTTTCCTGTTCGTCAAGTACGTCGCCCTCGGCCTTGAAGTGCCCAACGCGGAGCAACTGGAAGATAGCGGCATCGTCAAGGTGTTCGAAGAGGCTCCGGGCGTCGTCAGCGAGGTGCGCGAGGTTCGGCTGAGCATACCGCGCGCCGATCTCGGCACGATGCAACCGAATGAACCGCGATCGCTGCGGTTGTGTGCGGCGTCCGGGGAATTGAGCGCGGGTGTCCCCCTGCGATTCTCCCTGAATCAGGACGGGCTGCCGGGAGACATGAGCGCCGTGCTGGCCCCGGCTGAGGGAACGCTTGGACCGGACGGCGTGGAGATGGTGCTGACAGTACGCCGCCCGGAGCAAAGTGGGAGCGAGGGTCGGCAGACGGTGGAGGTGCGGGTCGAAACGACCGATCCGCTGGTCATTTTGGCCCCGGCCGCCATCCCGGTGTCGTTCCTGCTGGCTCCGCCGCCCA
>JADLCW010000331.1 GCA_020847015.1 Thermomicrobiales bacterium
ACGGCCATGGTGAACTGCACGTTCAGCTTGCCGCTGGGCGTGTAGCGCGTTTCGGGATCGCGGCCAAGATTGCCAATCAGGGTGATCTTGCTGATGCTCGCCATGCCGCCTCCTGCGCCTAGGCCTCCGTCTCTGGGGTCTCGGCCGCCGTCTCTTCCTCGCCAGGCGCTTCGTCGGTTTGCGCGACTTCCGCCTCGGCCGCGTCCGCCTCGGCGGCGACAGCCGCGTTGGCCTCGGCTTCGATGGTCGTCGCGGTCTCCGCCGTTTCTTCCGCCTGCTCTTCCGCCGCGGCGGCATCATCGGCCGCCTCGGTAGCCGCTTCGGTCTGACCCGCTTGCCGGGCGGACGCCGCACGGACAAGATCCGCCTGGGCGGCCGCGTACGCTACGGCGGCCGCGTTCTCGGCGTCGATCTCGGCCTGCTCGATCTCCTGCGGCGTGAGCGGCTTCGGCGCGTAGTGGGTCATCAGATAGCGGATGACCTGCTCGTCGAGCTTGAGCTCGCGCTCCATATCGTCGACCTGCGCTGGAGCCAGGTCGATATGCCACACGGTGTAGTAGCCGTCGCGCAGATCCCGTCCGCTGTTGCGGATCACGTAAGCGAGGCGACGACGACCCCACGGGGAATCACGAAGCGTTTCGGAGATTGTGCCGCCGGCGCCGGTGATGCAGGTCGCCACTCGTTCGAGGGCAGCCGGAAGATCCTCCTCGGTCACATCCGGGTGGAGGATGGTCATCAATTCGTACATCCGGGGCGCACGTGTCTGATCGCGCAACGGTGCCTCCTTCCTCTGGGCTTGCCCCGCTGGTCGGATCGCGGTTGCGCGCGCGGCCGTCCGGGGGGCAGAAAGGCAATGATTCGGTTCGCCCAACCCGATGCTGGACGGTCGAGAATGATAGCACGCCGCCCGAATTAGGCGGCGTGCGGGACGAAATAGTCGGTTGTGCGCGGCGATTCGGTCAGGCCAGGGTCAGCCCAAGGATATCGGCCAGTTCGCGCAGCGTGGCCTGGGCGTCGCGCACGTCGTCCTCCTCCGGAGCCTCCAGAATGGTCGCGCCGATCTCGCGCAGCGCCTCGATGGCGGTGGGGGTGTTCAGATCGTCATCGAGCGCGTTGAGGAAGCGATCGCGAAGCGCGGAGACATCCAGATCCTCCTCCAGACCGTAGCCGGGAAAATCGACCGCCTCGCGCAGATCCTCGGCCGTGGCGGCCCACTGCTCCAGCTCGGCGTCGAAGTACTCCCACGTACTGCGATAGTGGTTGGAGAACAGATACAACCGCAACGCATCCGGGTGGTGATTTTCCAGCACGTCGCTCACCAGCACGAGGTTGCCCAGCGACTTGCTCATCTTCTCGCCCTGGTAGTCGACCATGCCGACATGCATCCAGAAGCGAGAGAACGGCTCCACGCCAAACGCGTTCTCCGACTGGGCGATTTCGCATTCGTGATGCGGGAACACCAGATCGGCGCCGCCGCCGTGGATGTCGATGCTGGGACCGAGGTAGTGGCTGGCCATGGCGCTGCACTCGATGTGCCAGCCGGGACGACCGGGGCCGAAGGGGGAATCCCAGGCCGGCTCGCCGGGTGCGCTCTCTTGCCAGAGCACGAAGTCCAGCGGGTCGCGCTTATTGGGGTCGCTCGGGTTGTTGCCGCGTTCGTTGGCGATGGGCAGCATCTCGACCCGCGGCAAATGGCTCAGTTTGCCGAACTCCGGATCGGCCGCCACGCTGAAATAGACATTGCCCCCGGATTCGTACGCGAACCCCTTCTCGACTAACGGCGCGATGATGCCCAGCATGTCGGCGATATGATCGGTGGCTTTCACGTAGTGGTCGGGCATCAGCGCGTTCAGATCGCGCATGTCGCGCAGATATTTCTCGGTTTCACGTTCGCCCAGTTCGCGCCAACCCAACCCGACCTCCTTCGCCTTGCGCAGGATGTCATCGTCGATGTCGGTCACGTTCTGCACGTAGTCGACGGTCCACCCCTTGTATCGCATGAAGCGGACGAGGATGTCGAAGGTAAGGAAGGTGAAGGCGTGGCCGACATGGGTCGTGTCGTAAGGGGTGACGCCGCAGACGTACATCCGCACAGCGTCGTCGCGCGGGGTGAACCGCTCCAACGTCCCGGTCATCGTGTTGAAAAGCTGCATCACTCCTCGTGCCTCGCTCCCGCCCCGATTCAATCGACGATCCGTTCCGGCAGTATACGGGAACGGAGTCAGGAGTCAGGAGTCACCAGCCACCAGTCGGGAAACGCGGCGTGGGGAAGCCGGATGGTCGGGCGCCGAACGGAGCCGCGCCCGTATGCTATCCGCCAACGTTTGGCGTTGCTCGACTGATCCCCGCGACCGGCATTGGCGGCCGGCGCCGCGGGAGCCGCGCACCTCGAAGCGGAGACTGCCGGCATTCAGTTGTATCCAGCGGGAGGTGATTCATGTGTACGCGCGCGCTCTGGTCCGATGCCAACGGCGCAGTTCTGGTCGGCCGCAACATGGACTGGGTCGATGAACTCGCCACGGCGCTCTGGGTGCTGCCGCGCGGCCAGCAGCGCACGGACGCCCTCGGCGGCGCCTTGACCTGGACCTCCCGCTACGGCAGCGTGGTCGCCAGCCAGCATGACATCATCACCGCCGATGGCCTCAACGAGGCGGGGCTGGCCGGGCATCTCCTCTGGCTGGCGGAGTCGGACTACGGCGCCCACGACCGGGAGCGGCCAGCTCTCGGCATTTCCGTCTGGCTCCAGTACATGCTGGACAACTTCGCGACCGTCGCGGAAGCCGTCGGCTGGATGCAGCACACCGACATCCAGGTCGTCTCCATGGTGGATCCCATCTACGGCCGCAGCGTCACCCTGCATATGGCGCTGGAGGATGCCGTCGGGGACTCCGCCATCATCGAGTACATCGGCGGCAAGATGGTCATCCACCACAGCCCGACCTATACCGTGGTGACCAACTCCCCCTCCTACGACGAGCAGCTCGCGAACGTCAGGAAGTACGAGGGGTTCGGCGGGACGCTGCCGTTGCCCGGCAGCACCGAGGCGGAAGCCCGCTTCGTGCGCGCCGCCTTCTATCTGGATCGCCTGCCGCAGCCGCAGAGCGAGGCCGAAGCGGTGGCCGAGATTCTGAGCGTGATGCGCAACGCCGCGCAGCCCTTCGGGACCCCCGATCCGGAGCGGCCAAATATCTCGACAACCGTGTGGCGGACGGTCGCCGATCTCACGACCAAGCGCTACATCTTCGAATCGTGCTACCGGCCGAATATCGTCTGGGCGGATCTGGACAAGCTCGATTTCGTAGCGGGCGCGCCAAGCCGCCGGCTCGACGTGACCGGTGTCGAATGGCTCGTGGGCGACGTCTCGGGCCGGTTCGAGGTGCGCCCGACGCTGCAATTCCTGCCGGTTTTCTCTTCGGATTCGGCTGAATCAGTCGCCTCCGGGACCGCCGAGCGCGTATGATGAACGCTTCGGCATCAGTGACTTGAGTCTCGAGCACCCGCTTGATACGCCCGGCACGCCGCGCAAGCGGCGGCAAGGACGGCGAGCGGACAACAGTCTGCCTGGCGGGGGGCGCTCGCACGGAGGGACCTTGTATTACAGCAGCGGCAACTACGAAGCATTCGCGCGCCCGCGCAAACCCGCCGGAGTGGACGGCAAAACGGCCTGGTTCGTCGGGGCGGGGCTGGCCTCCCTGGCCGGCGCGGCCTTCCTGATTCGCGGCGGTCAAATGTCGGGCGACAAGATCACGATTCTGGAGCAACTGCCGCTGCCGGGCGCGCGCTGGATGGCATCGAGGAACCGAAGAAGGGATTCGTCATCCGGGGCGGGCGCGAAATGGAAGACCATTTCGAGTGCCTGTGGGATCTCTACCGCTCCATCCCCTCGCTGGAAGTCGACGACGCCAGCGTGCTGGACGAATTCTACTGGTTGAACAAGGACGATCCGAACTCCTCCCTGCAGCGGGTAACCATCAATCAGGGGGAGGATGCCCGCACCAACAACTCCTTCACGCTCAATGAGCGGGCGCAAAAGGATCTGATTCACGTCTTCCTGGCCACTCGCGAGGAGATGGAAGACAAACGCATCAGCGAAGTCTTCAGCCAGGATTTTCTGGACAGCAACTTCTGGCTCTACTGGCGAACCATGTTCGCCTTTGAAGAGTGGCACAGCGCTCTGGAGTTGAAACTCTACCTGCACCGCTTCATCCATCACATCCACGGTCTACCGGATCTCTCGACCCTGAAGTTCACCAAGTACAACCAGTACGAATCCCTCGTGCTGCCGCTGTACGCTTGGTTGCTCGATCGTAGGGTGCGGTTTCAGTTCGATACGGAAGTCGTCGATGTCGAATTCGACATTGCCGCCGGACGGAAGCAGGTCACGCGCATCGCATGGGTGCAGAACGGCGAGCCGGGCGGCGTGGATCTGGGTTCGGACGATCTGGCGTTCATCACCATCGGCTCGCTGGTCGAAACTTCGGACGAGGGTGACCACCACACTCCGGCGCGGCTGAACGAAGGTCCGGCTCCGGCGTGGGACTTGTGGCGGCGCATTGCCGCCAGGGATGCCGCGTTCGGCCGCCCCGGCGTGTTTGGCGACCACATCCCGGAAACCAAGTGGGAGTCGGCGACGCTGACGACGCTCGATCCGCGCATCCCAACCTACATCCAGAGGATTTGCAAGCGCGATCCGTTCAGCGGCAAAGTCGTCACCGGCGGCATCGTGACGGTGAAGGATTCGAGCTGGTTGATGAGCTGGACCGTGAACCGGCAGCCGCATTTCAAGAAGCAACCAAAGGACCAGATCGTCGTCTGGATCTACGGCCTGTTCGTCGATGCGCCAGGCGATTTCGTCAAGAAGCCGATGCGGGAATGCACCGGCGAGGAGATCACCCAGGAGTGGCTCTATCACCTGGGCGTGCCGGTCGAGCAGATTCCGGAGCTGGCGGCGACCGGCGCCAAATGCGTGCCGGTGATGATGCCGTATGTCACGGCGTTCTTCATGCCGCGCCGAGCCGGCGATCGTCCGAACGTGGCGCCGGAGGACGCGGTCAACTTCGCGTTCCTCGGGCAATTTGCGGAGACCACGCGCGACTGCATCTTCACCACGGAGTACTCCGTGCGCACCGGCATGGAGGCGGTCTACCAGTTGCTCGACATCGAGCGCGGGGCGCCGGACGTTTTCAACTCGACGTATGACATTCGTACGCTGCTGGCGGGCGGAACTCGTTTGCGCGATGGCGAGCCGATGCATTTGCCCGGCCCGTCCTTCCTGCGCAATCGTCTGCTGGACAGGCTGGACGACACCGAGATCGGGGTGTTGCTGACCGAGTACGGGGTCGTGCCGGAGCGCGTCTGACGCTGCCACGCTCCCGGACCAGCAGGGGACAGGCCACGGCGTCGAGGCTCGTCCCCTGCCCTCGCGCTCACTCATGCCTCGTGAGCGCGCCCCCGGATCCTGGGCTCCCCGACTCCTCGACTCGTTGTATATTCGCCCCATGGTTCGCCCCCTCGCCGCTGCCCCGTCGGACCGGGGGTGATTGCTCCGATGATCGATAGCGTGCGCCGCATCGTCGGCCGGCCCGCCTTCCTGGCGGCGTTGGCGTGTTGGCTCCTGCTGGTAGGGTGCAGCGGTCTGGCCGCGCCCGAACCGCCGCCGACCGTATCGCCGGCCTCGCCCACCCCATCGGCGGTGGCGGACCGCATCGCCCATCCCACCGCGCCGGCCGGTCACTGCGCCACGGGTCGCCTCCTCGTCGGCGACATCCCGACCATCGCCGCCACCTGGACCGTCGGGGTGCAGGACGCCATCGAGCGGGCGCAAACCTGGCGCTCCGATGCCCGACTGGTCATCCTTCAGATTGGCTGCCTGCCGCTGGAAGCCGATTTCCGCTGGGAGGGCATTTTTTATTCGGATAGCGCGCAGGCCTTCTTCGCCAGCGATACCGGGGTTTCTTCTCCCGCCGAGGTCGACCCGGTCACGGTGCCCACATTGCCGCTGGACCGGGTCAGCTTCGGCGAAGTGCACCGCAGCCTGGCTCGCGCCGGCTATCCCGACAGCGCCCAGATCAGCCCCACCAGCGGTCTCACCGTGCGTCTCAACTCCCCTACCGATCCGTTCGGGCCGCCCGGCATCCCGCAAGATATCGTCTACCACGTCGCCATCGAGGAATTGGGCGAAGCGCGCGACCTGTTCATCACGGCAGCAAACTGGACGATCTACTCCTACCAGGATCCGCGCTAAGCGGCCAATACGCGAGGAGCGCTCATGATCGCTACGCCCCCGGTCGATCCCGGTCTCGTCGCGCGATGCCGCGCCGTTCTGGCGCACGCGCCCGCCGGACTCCTCTCCGATATCGACGGCACGTT
This sequence comes from Thermomicrobiales bacterium, assembly GCA_020847015.1. Taxonomy (GTDB): domain Bacteria; phylum Chloroflexota; class Chloroflexia; order Thermomicrobiales; family UBA6265; genus CADCWF01. The sequence goes on from JADLCW010000331.1 coordinate 6,370, forward strand.
GAGCGCCATTGCCCCGACCCCGGCCGAAGCGTTCGTCGCGAACGAGATCAAGGTCAGTCTCGCCGCGCTGGCCGAGCGACTCGCGCTGGTCGGCGTCGTCTCCGGGCGCAGCACCGAAGTGGGTGCGGCGATGATCGGCGTGCCCGACCTCCTCTATATCGGCAACCACGGCATGGAGCGCCTCCATCGCGGCGTCTGGGTCGCTCATGCCGACGCCGCCGCCTACCGCGAGGCGTTGGGATCGGCGCTGGAGGAGATCGGTGCGGCGGTCGCCGCCACCGCGTTCGCTCCGATCGTGCTGATTGAGCACAAGGGATTGACCGGCACCGTCCATTACCGCCTGGCCGCCGATGCCGACGCCGCGCATGCCGAACTTGCGCCCATCGTCGCCGCGGCGGCGGCTCGCCACGGTTTGCGGCTGACCGAAGGACGACTGATCCTGGAACTGCGTCCACCCGTCACCGTCACCAAGGGCACCGCGGTGGCGACGCTGATCGAGGAATTCGGGTTGCGCGGCGCGCTTTTTCTGGGCGACGATCTCACCGACGCCGATGCATTTCTGGCTATTCGGCGCGCCCGGGAGCGCTCCGGCATCGACGCCTTAGCCATCGGCGTGCTCGGTCCGGAAACGCCAAAGCGCGTGCGCGAGACAATGGACGTGGGCATCGACGGGGTGCCGGCGGTGGCGGCGCTGCTGGCGGCGCTGGCGGCCGAGTCAGATGTCGAGGAGTAGGCGCGCGGCGCAGCGACGGGAGGGGTGAATGGACCGGTTGCGACATCCGATGCCTACGACATTGTACTGGGGTGCGGCGCTCGGGGTCGTGGCGATGTTGGCGCTACTGCTGCAAACGCCAGCGCGGCCGCCTTGGCAAGGGCAGTTTCCGCCGCTGCCGACGGCGACCATCACGGTCGGCGATCGGCCGCTGGTGGTCGAAACCGCGGCCGATCCGGCGGCGCGGGCGCGCGGTCTCGGTTACCGGGAAGGGTTGGCCGCCGACACGGGGATGCTGTTCGTGCAAGACGAACCGAGCATCCAGTCGTTCTGGATGAAAGGCATGCGCTTCTGCCTCGATATCGTATGGATCGAGGATGGGGAAATCGTCGGTGCGGCGGAGAACGCCTGCCCCGATCCGGAGGGCACGCTCGACGCGGATCGGCAGCGCTTCCTCTCGCCGGAACCAGTGCGCTATGTGCTGGAGGTTC
>JADLCW010000332.1 GCA_020847015.1 Thermomicrobiales bacterium
CATATCGATGATCGTCAATATATTGAGATCAACCAATTTTTTCCCTGTCCAGCCCGCACAACGGGACGGGAGCTCATGCTCCCGTCCTCTGTCAAAGACGACCGCCTGCGCCCGTTTCAATGCGCTAGGCGACCAACGGCGCGCCGGAGAGATTCGCCTGGAACGTCAGCTTACCGCCTTCGGCATCCACGGTCACCGTTTCGCCGTCACGCAGTTCGCCGCTCAGCACTCGCCGCGCCAGTTCGTCCAGCACTTCTTTCTGGATCAATCGCTTCAGCGGCCGTGCTCCATACACCTGATCGTAACCACGGTTGGCCAGGAGCTCCTTGGCCGCGGGCGTCACGTGCAACACGATCTGCCGATCGGCCAGCCGCGCCGCCACACGATCGAGCTGGATCTGGACGATCTCGGCCAACTGTTGCCGAGTCAGCGCCGAGAAGATGATGACCTCGTCGACCCGGTTGAGGAACTCTGGCCGGAAGTTGGCCCGCAGCGCGTCCATCACCCGTTCCCGCATTTCCGCTTCTTGATCGGGTCCGAGATTGGTGATGTACGTGCTACCCAGGTTACTGGTCATGATGATGACTGTGTTGCGGAAGTCGACCGTGCGCCCTTGCCCATCGGTAGCCCGCCCATCGTCGAGGATCTGAAGCAGGACGTTGAACACGTCCGGGTGGGCCTTCTCGATCTCGTCGAGCAGAATCACGCTGTAGGGTCGCCGGCGGACGGCCTCGGTCAATTGGCCACCCTCTTCGTACCCGACGTAGCCCGGAGGGGCGCCGATAAGGCGGCTGACCGAGTGCTTCTCCATGTACTCCGACATATCGATGCGAATCATCGCCTGCTCGTCGTCGAACAGAAATTCTGCCAGCGCGCGCGCCAGCTCGGTCTTACCGACGCCGGTGGGACCGAGAAAGATGAAGCTGCCCAGCGGTTTGTGGGGATCGGACAACCCCGCTCGCGCCCGCCGAATCGCGTTCGCCACCGCCTCGATCGCCTCGTCCTGCCCGATTACCCGGGCATGCAGGCGCTCCTCCATCTTCAGCAGTTTCTCGATTTCGCCCTCCATCAGCCGGCTGACCGGCACTCCGGTCCAGCGGCTGACAACTTCGGCAATGTCCTCGGCGTCAACTTCTTCCTTCAACAGGCGACCGGCGCCATCTTCCTCGGTGTCGATGCGCTCGGCCTCGGCGAGTTTCGCCTCCAGTTCGCGCAGCTTGCCGTACTGCAGTTCGGCGGCTCGGTTGAGATCGTATGCACGCTGCGCCTGCTCGATTTCGATCTTGGTGCGATCGATCTCCTCACGCAACTCCGACACCGCGGTCAACGACTGACGCTCGCCTTCCCAGCGCGCGCGCAGCGCATCCCGCTCCTCACGCAGATCGGCAAGTTCCTTTTCGAGATTCTTCAGGCGCTCCTGCGAGGCGGGGTCCTTTTCCTTCTTCAGCGCCTCGCGCTCGATCTCGAGCTGCATGATGCGGCGCTCCGCCTCGTCCAGTTCGACCGGCATCGAGGTGATTTCCATACGCAGCTTGGAGCCCGCCTCATCGACCAGGTCGATTGCCTTGTCGGGCAGGAAGCGGTCGGCAATGTAGCGCTGCGAGAGCACGGCGGCCGCCACCAACGCGGAGTCGAGGATGCGGACCTGGTGGTGCGTCTCGTACCGTTCGCGCAGTCCGCGCAGCACCGAGATGGTGTCTTCCACGCTCGGTTCGCCCACGTAGACTGGCTGGAAGCGTCGCTCCAGCGCGGCGTCCTTTTCGATGTGCTTGCGGTACTCATCGAGCGTGGTGGCCCCGATGGCGTGCAATTCTCCACGGGCCAGCATCGGCTTGAGCATGTTGGAGGCGTCCATCGCGCCTTCCGCCGCCCCTGCCCCAACGACGGTATGCAATTCGTCGATAAAGAGAATGACTTGACCGGCGGCGTCGGTGACTTCCTTGAGAACTGCCTTCAGGCGCTCTTCGAACTCACCGCGGAATTTGGCTCCGGCGATGAGGGCGCCGAGATCCAGCGCCACGATGCGCTTGTCCTTCAGCCCCTCCGGCACATCTCCGCGCACGATGCGCTGAGCCAGCCCTTCAACGATGGCCGTCTTGCCGACGCCCGGTTCGCCGATCAACACCGGGTTGTTCTTGGTCCGCCGCGACAGCACTTGGATGACCCGTCGGATCTCCTCGTCGCGGCCAATCACCGGATCGAGCTTGCCCTCGCGGGCGTACTCGGTCAGATCCCGACCGTACTTTTCCAGCGCCTGGTACTTGCCTTCGGGATTGGCGTCGGTGACCCGCTGGCCGCCGCGAATTTGCGCGAGCGCTTCGTACACGCGCTCCCGCGTGACGCCCTGACGTGCCAGCGTCTTTGCGGCCGCCGAATCGGCTGCGCCGAGGATGCCGAGCAGCAGATGCTCGGTGCTGATGTACTCATCGCCAAATTGGCGCGCCTCGGTCTCGGCGTTAGCCAGCGCCTTGCGCAGCGCCGTGCTCACCGCCGGTTCAGCGCTGTATTGCAGCTTGGGCGCGCGGTCCAGGTCGGCGGCCACATCGCGGCGCACGGCCTGCGGATCGATGCCGAGCTTGACCAATACCTGAGGCACGACGCCGTCGCTCTGGTCCAACAGCGCCAGCAGCAACGCCTCCGGCTCAAATTGGGCCAGCTTGCGTTGCTCGGTGTCGCGTTGCCCGGCGACTATCGCCTCCTGAGCTTTCTCGGTATAGCGTTGCGTATTCGCCATCGGCGTTCCCTCCATCAAGAAATGTCGTCAAATCAGATTGCCGAGCCGGCGCGATCGCCGTCGTATCGACACCTTCGTGCGCTCGTCGCTAGCGGGGAGCCGCGCTCTCGTCCATACCCAGCAGCCGCAGCGCCGTATCGAGGTCGCGGCAGCATGCGTCGCGCGCCGACGCGCCGGATGGTCCAGAGCCGGAACCTTCTCCCAGGCGACCGCGCGCCTCGCGCAGTCGCTGGGTCAGTTCCAGCGCCAATTGAACCCCGGCAAGATTCAGACCCCGCTCTTCGACCAGATACTTGACCTGGCGGAGTCGTTCGATGTCTCGATCCGAATACAGGCGCAGATTGCCGCTCGTGCGCGACGGGGCGATCAACCCTTCGCGTTCGTACTTGCGCAGTGTTTGCGGATGCATCTCCAGCAATCGCGCCGCTACGCTGATGACGAAGACCGGCTCGCCTTGGCGTGAAGCCATGGACGTACTCCCTCGTTATCTTGAAAAAAGTATAAACATTGATACGATTCGTGTCAACTTAGCGACCGCAGGATTCAAGGAGTTCGAGAGTCGGGCAGTAGGTGCTGCGAGCCATGAGTTACGAGCAGCGATGAGCCTTTGGTTCCGGCTCTCGCCCCTTCGCCTCGGAAAGGATCTCCATATGCTCGTCTACGCTCACCGCGGGTCGTCCGGCAGATTGCCGGAAAACACGCTGGCTGCGCTGCGCGGGGCCATTGCAGACGGCGCTGATGGCGTCGAGTTCGATCTGCGCGCGGCGCGCGATGGGGAGCTGGTGCTGCTGCACGATCGCGCCCTTGATCGCACGACCGACGGGACCGGCCCGGTGGATGCCATGCCGTTGGCAGCTCTGCGGCGATTTCGCACCGCGAATGGTGAACCCGTCCCCACCTTCGTCGAGGTCTTGACGGCGATCGGCGGGCAGACAGCGCTCGACATCGAATTGAAGCAGCCCGGCATCGAACCAGCCGTGCTGGCCACACTACGCGCCGCCCGGATCGCGCCTTGGCTGATCTCCTCCTTCGACTGGGCAAGTCTGGAAGTCGTCCGCGCGCTTGATCCCGCCGCGCCGCTCTGGCCGCTGAGTCGCCGCTGCGACGACGCGCTACTGGATTTCGCGACGCGTATCAGCGCGGCTGGCGTAGCCGTGGGCGCGGCGGCGTTCACCTCTAAGGTTGCGTCCACGCTGCGCCGCCTTGGGTTGTCAGCGGCCGTTTGGACGGTCAATGACCCCGTCGAAGCTTGCCGCCTGCGCGATCTCGGCGTCGCCATCCTGATCACCGATCGCCCCGCCCACATCCGGCGCGCATTGGCGGAAGACCATCGGAGCCGGTAGCTGGCGCGCCCGGCCGACGCCTTGCTTGGCGGCTGGTGGCGTATCCTCCATCGACCCGCGCGATGCGCGGGCGTCCAAAACGCACGTCACCTGACCGCAGCCAGCGCCGGGTCATCGCCGAGTCGCGAACAGGAGTACAGATTGACCAGCAAGTTGGTGGAGATTGTGACCGGCATCGTCGATGCGCTCGGCTATGCCGGGCTAGCGGTGCTCATCGCCCTGGAGAATGTCTTCCCTCCGATTCCCTCGGAGGTAATTCTGCCGCTGGCCGGGTTCAATGTGCAGATGGGCAGTCTGTCGTTCACCCTGGTGCTGCTGGCGACCACGTTTGGCTCGGTGGTGGGCGCGCTGATTCTCTACGGTCTCGGGGCATGGTTCGGAGCCGACCGGGTGCGTTGGTTCTTTCGCGAGCATGGCCGCAAGGTGCTCCTGAAGGAAGCCGATGTCGACAAGGCCATCGCCTGGTTCGACCGCTACGGCTCCGCGGCCGTGTTTTTTTGCCGGATGCTGCCGGTTGTGCGCAGTCTCATCTCTATTCCGGCCGGACTGGACCGCATGTCGTTGCCCCGTTTCGTGCTGCTGACCGCGGCCGGCAGCGCTCTCTGGAATGCGGCGCTGGTCGGAGCCGGCTGGGCGCTGGGAACCCAATGGGACACCGTCGAGCGTTATATCGAAGTTTTGCAGTACGTCGTAATCGCCGCGCTCGTGCTGCTTGCGGTCGGCTTCCTGCGCCAGCGTCTGCTCTCCGCCCGCCAGACCGCGACGCGCTAGCGGATGCCAACGGAGCATGGCGCCGCTGATGCGCTCGTCAATAGCGCCGATTCGCCAACCCGGTCGGCACGACATGGATCGCAGCGGAGAACGGCATGGATCGCTACAAGAACACCGACGAAGGAACCGACACCGAAGCGCAAGGCGCACTCGAGCAAGTACGCGTGAACGAGCGAGTGGCGCCGGAGGCCGGCGGCCCGGCAGCCAGCATGCCTGATCCGGGTTGGGCCAATGAAGACCCCACCGGCATCGACAACCCTGCCAATCTGAACGCGTATCAAGACGAGCGCGGCGCCGCCGGCGTGGTCACTCGCGTTCCTCCAGCCGAGCCGCGGCTGGGGCCGCCCAGCAATCTGACCGACGACGAGTGATGCCTCCGGTCAGCCAAACGCCCTCCATAGAAACAGCGCCAACGCCAACGCCACCACCACCAGCACCACCAATCGCGCCGTCGAGTTGGTGAGGCGCATCGCCTCCGGCGCATCCTCCGGCGGCGGGGTTGCGGTCACGTGGGCATGTTCGCTCAGATCCGCCAGCGGGACCATCTCCTGTCGTCGCTCCCGCTCCCATTCCGCAGCGAGCATCGCATCGGCCAGCGCCGCTGGGTCCACCTCCGGCCAGTCCAACGACAACATGCCCCATTTGCGCTCCAGAGCGATCACCGTGCCGAGGGCGTCGTTCTCGTGCTGATCGGCGCCTTCCAGCGCCAGCGCGTACGCGCGTTGGTCGCTTTCGATTTCCCGCAGTAATTCGGCACGCGCTTCGGCGTTCGTCTGACCCTGATAATCCGGGTGCCAAACGAAACGCCGCACATCGTCGGGGGCATCCACGCGTGGGTCTCCCTGCAGTCGGCCCGTGGACACGACCGCTTCTCATCACTCGATCGCCGCGACGAGTTCGGTCAGATTGGCGAATTCGCCGCGACGGTCGTCTTGCTCCACCTGGCTCGCTCCACCGACTTCGCTTACCCGCCACACTTCATCGACCACCGGGGAAAAGTTGACGTCCTCGACGTGGCTGATGATGAACAACTGGCGCAATTCCGCTGAGGATTCGGCCAACCGTCCCAGCGTGCTCAGCACCTGCGCGCGCCGCTCCTGATCGAGTGACCCAAACACTTCATCCAGCACCACGAAGCGCGGCGGGTGCATCGCCTGGGCGCCGATCATGGTCGAAAGCGCCAGCCGCGCGCAGAGCGCGGCCACATCGCGCTCGCCGCCGGAGAAAGCCTCAATCGGGTATGCCTCGTCCTCATCGTATACTTGCAACCCGTAGTTCTCGTCGAAACCAGCTCGGGTGTACTTGCGATCGGTGACTTCGGCTAGAAACTCGCTGGTTCGTTCGGCCAGAATTGGCCCCACAAGATTGGCGACGTACTTGTCGAAACGGGTGAACTCCTCGCGCATGCGCGCCAATTCGTCTGCCTCCCGCTGCCGGGTCGTCGCTTCCTCGAATAGCGCGAGCAAACGTTCGGCCTCGCGTTCCAGCTCGTGCAGCTTGTTCTCGGCGAGGGCGCGTGCCTGACGGCGCTCGGCAAGTGTTTCGCGCGCCTCCCGCTCGGCGGCGCGAGCGTCGGATTCGGCAATCTCCGCCTGCGCCAGCGCAGCCGGGTCAAACCCGACCAGTACTCGCCGCGCCGCGGTTTCCTGTCGAACCGTCAGCAGAGCGGCAAGATCCTCGAGCGCCGCCGCCCGCCCGCGATCGTGCTCGGGGCGAGCACACAACTGTCGGTCGATCTGCGCGATCTGAGCCGCCGCGGCGCGCGCGGCATCGAGCGCTGCCTGCGCCAGGCGGTGGGCCTCCGGGTCGTACGCGACCGGACCCAGCTTCGCCACTTCGCGCTGGCTGCGTTCCCGCTCGGCAACCAGGTCGCGCGCCTCCTCCGCCAGCCGCTTCAACACCGAGCGGCGCGCCGCCAGCGCCTCCAGCAATTCAGCAAACCGACCAGCCGCCGCAACGTCGTCTGCGGTCGGCTCGGCGGTCAGGCCTTGCTCGGCGAGAAGCTGCTCCGCCATGGTTGCCGCTTCGCCATACGTCCGCTCCGCGTCGATCAAATAGGGTGTCGATGCCTCGATGCGAGCGGTTGCATCATCGAGCCGCCGCGTGCGCTCATTCGCGAGTTCGATGTCTCGCGTCGCAACCGCATCGCGCGCTCTGGCCTCGCGTTCGTCGTGGGCTGCCCCTTCGACATCGCGCAGCGCAGCCGCCTGCTGTCGCTCCAGTGCGGCGAGGGTGACATGCAAGTCGTCGCCGGTGAAGGGCCGGGCGCAATACGGGCAGGGTTCGTCCAATTGCTGCTGGCGCAAGTTGCCGAGCGTGCGCCCGAAGCGGGCAGCATCGGCGCGGGCAGCGTGGGCGCGAGCGGCGGCGGAGGCGGCATCGTTGACGGCCGCGTCGTGCGCGCCGCGCGCCGTCGCCAGCGCCACGACGGGGTCGCCATCGGCAAGCAGGGTCGCCCGCTCCTCCTCCAGGTCGGCGCGACGCCGCTGGTACGTCTCCAGTGTGCGCCGCGCCTGCTCGCGCCGCTCGACGGCATCACGACAACGCAGCAACCCAGCCGCCCGGTCGCACGCCCCGTCGACATCCAGCGCGTCGATCGTCGCCAGCAACCGCCGCGCACCAGCCTCCAGGTCGGCCGCGTCGGTCGCCGTCCAGATCCAGCCCGGGACGCGCGCTCCTCCCGCGACCTGATCGACCTCCTTCGCAATGCGCGTCCGCAGATCGTGTTGCCGCTTTTCCGCCTGCTGGATTTGCTTACGGAGTTCGGCGTCGGTGCGCGCGCGTTCCTGCTCCGCGCCCTGTGCCGCCAGCGCTGCCAGTCGCTCGGGTTCCTGCGCGGCGATCGCCGCCTTTACCGCCCGATCGTGCTCGGCCCGGGCCAGGTCGGCCAACGCTCGCTCGGCGGCCGCCTGACGCTCCCCCGCCGCCAGCCGTTCGCCATCGATGCGGGTCAGTTCCCGATCCAACTCGGCCGCCCGTCGCTCCAGTTCGCGCTGCCCGCTCAAGATCGTCGCCGCGACTTCGACCGCACTCCCTGCCGCTGCCTGTCGAGTTTCGGCGGATTGCGCCTCTGCCGCCAGCGCAGCCAAACGCACGCGCGACGCATCGATCTCTTCGCCGAAGTCCCTCCCCTGAGTCTCGGCTTCGTACCGGCGGTTCAGCATGGATGCATGGGCGTCGGCCGTTTTGCGCTCGGCGCCGATCTGATCCTGGGCGAGTTTGATCGTGTCGTGACCGAGCAAGCGCCCCACCTCGCGCCGCCGTTCGGCCGCCTCGCCGCCGAAAAATGACAATTCCTTCTGATGAGTGAAAAAGGTGGAGACAAACGCCTTGTGGCTAAGTCCAATCAGCTGCTGCGCGACGTAGCGGGCCACTTCCCGAGAACCCTGCGCCACCGGCGCTTCGGGTTGGTCTTCACGATACACCTCCGCTTCGCCGCTGCGCTTCATGCGACGATCGACCACCCAGCGCACGCCGGTGTCCGGATCCTCCAGGATCACCTTCACCCGTGGCTGCCCCACTCCGGCCCGCGGCGCAATGGATTTGCCGGCGATCCGGGTCGGGTTGTAGAGACACCATTCGATCGCCTCAAACAGTGTGGTTTTGCCCACCCCATTGGCGCCGATCACCGCCACCACGCCCTGTTCCGGAAAGCGAACCGTATGCTGCCCGACGTACTGTTTGTAATTTTCGAGTTGCACCTCGGCCAGGATCATGCCGCCGACTCCTCGCCCGCAGCTGCCTCTTCCGCCGACCGTTGCGCCTGCCCCAATGCCATCCGGCCGCGCTCCAGGAAGGTCGCTGCGAACGCCTCGTCGTAGGCGCCGGATGCGCGCTGCTCCGCCACGAAGCGCCCGAACAATTCCTCCAGCGGCGGCAACCCTTCGCTCCCGCGTTCGCGCATCTGCTCCAGCAAATCGCTGGCGGTGAATAACCGCAAATCCCATACGGCATCGTTCAGATCTCGCCGCACCAGTCCTTCCACCTCGCGGCGCAGCGGGCGCGACGCCCCGTGCAGCTCGATACGGACCATCGCCGTCGGGTCGTCCAGCGCCCGGGCACGGTCCAGTACGAGATCGGCCAGTTCGCGCGCTTCTCGTCCCTCGCCGCCGATAGGCGTCAGGGTGAGCATCGGGCGGGTCGGGATGGTGAGATGCTCGACAACCGGGGTCTCGCCCGGCGCGGCAAGCGTAACCAAGTTGTATCCCGGCTCGACCTTCTCGTCGCCCCAGCCGGTTCGCTCGGTGCTGCCGCTGTACCAGGCGTTGCCGGCCGGGTTGCCGCCGAGGTGGTAATGTCCGAGCGCCACGTAATCGGCGGCCGGGTCGAGCAGCTCCGGCGGCAGCATCTCCTCCCCCGGCTCGTGAGCGCTGCGAAAGTCGATGCCGTAGGCGAGTCCGTGCGTAACGATTGCGTTGCGTTTTCCCGGGGTCAGCACGACGAAGGCCGGGTCGGGGTTGACCAGCGCGCCATGCGGCACGGCGTGGACGACCGTGTCCAATCCGCGCGGCTCCCACACCTCGATCGCGAAGCCGGCGACGAAGCGGATGCCGGGCAGCGCCAGCGCCAGCAGATCGAACACCGAACCGCTTTGGCGCATGCGCGGGGTGTCGTGATTCCCGGCAATAACCAGGCAGGGCAAACCAGCCGCCTCGATCTTGCGCATCTGGCGCACGAAGGCGCTGAGCGTAGTCCAGGAGGGACGCGTGTGATGGAAGACATCGCCCGCGTGCAGCACCAGATCGACATCGCGCGTCAGGATGTCGTCGATGACCTGCTCGAACGCGCGCTCGATATCGACCGCGCGCTGGTTGCGGCCGCTGCCGGGTTCGGTGCGACCGAGTGCGCGGTAGCCAAGATGGGTGTCCGCCAGGTGCGCGATGCGAAGGGGTTCGTTCATTAGTCCTCATCCGTGACGCATGGGGATCGCTGGGGATATGTTAACTAGAACGGCGCTCCCCCGCCGCCTTGCGTCCGCAGCAACCGCAACTGCCCCTGCGCCGTTCGCCACGGATCGAACCGTTCGTGGGTTGCGCGCGCAGCCATGCTTTCGATCTTCTGCCCGATCGTCAAAACCGCGCCTGGGTCGCATCCTTCACAGGCGCGGCGCACCTCGTTTTTCTGCGGGGCCTTGGCGCCCATCAGCCGCGTCAGCAGCATCCACAGCGGATCGCCCGGATGCTGCGTCGTGAGCGCCCCATCGCCGTTGTAAACCTTCTGGCCGACCGTTCCAGTCACGGTCGGCGGCATCGGGAAGATGCCGAACAGCGGCGCCCGGAAATGCGCGTGACGCACCAGCAGCCGTCCCTTGGGCAAACCCAGCAGTTCGCTCTTGACCGTCTCTGATAACGATCGATAGGCCGCGTTGACGATTTCTTCATCGCCCACCCGACCGTAAAACGCCGTGCCGCAGTTGCCGAGGATCTCCCCGTCGACTTTGGAGCGAAACTGCTGCGCTCCGAACAACACGACATTCAGATGGCGACCGCGCGCCGCGATATCGACCAGAATGTCCCGCAGCGCTCCTTCGCCACCGGCTGGAGCGTATTTGTTCAACTCGTCCACGAAGACGATCAACTTGTCAACCCCGAGCGTCCCCAGTTCGGCTTTCTTCCAAATTTCGTGGATAACGGCTGTAACCAGCACTTCCTGGACGTTCGTATTGCAGTGCGCAATATCGACGACGCGCAGCTCCTGGTCGGTGAAAGAATCGTCGACCTTATTGGCGCCCGAGAAATCCAAGGCGACATCACACAAGAGCCCGCCGAATTTGGATTTCAATCCCCGAAGGCGGTTCTTTAGTTTAATGATCGTGGATCGATGATGCCCGTTCCATGTGCCCTGAGGATGGATCTCCGACTCCTTGATTCCCTCATCCAGCAGCCCGATCGCCTCGTCCAGCGACGCGGGCTTCAAATGGCGTAGTTCATCAACGAGACCAAAGAGCTTGTCATCCAAATCGGCCCGGTCAAACACCCGGTGCGGCATCCACAAGAAGTCGCCGATGGTCCAGGCGATCGGAAACACGCACCCGCTCGCCATCGGTCCGTTACGGTACGTATTGAGCCTGAGCCTTCCTTGACCACCGCCGAGCGGCGCCAAAGGCACCCGCTTGCCTTGCTCACCTTGCCCGCTGCCCGGCTCCATTTGCGGACGGAACGGGGCGAAAACCCGGAAGTTGCTGAATGGCTCCGGCGTCAGCCCGAACGCGCCGTAG
>JADLCW010000333.1 GCA_020847015.1 Thermomicrobiales bacterium
CCCTCGAAGCGGATGGCCACGCCCCACGCTCCGGGACCACGCATGACTTCCAGCGCGGCCGGGCGCACGCGACTCTCGGCGATGCGACGACCGGCGGCCAGCGCCGACGACAGACCGTCGAAGGATGTCAGCAGCGTGCGATCGTGACGCGGCAGCGGCAGCACCTTGAAGTTGGCGGAGACGATGACGCCGAGGGTGCCTAACGATCCGTGGTAGACGCGCGGCAGATCGAACCCGGAGACGTTCTTGACGACCATGCCGCCGGCGCGCGTGACCGTGCCGCTGGGGTGCGCCACGGCGATGCCGATCAGCAGATCGCGCAGCGTGCCGTGACCGAGACGGCTTGGCCCCGCCAGCCCAGTGGCGATCAGCCCGCCGATGGTCGCCTCATCGCCGCCGGGCGGGTCGATCGGCAACCGCTGCCCACGCTCGGCCAGCACCGCCCGCACATCGCCCAGACGCGCTCCGGCTCCCACCGACAGCACCAGATCGGTCGGCTCGTAGTCGATGATGCCGCCGAGACGGCGCGTCGACAGCGCGAGATCGACCCGCTCCGGCAGATTGCCCAGCGCCAGCGCGGTGCCGCCGCCCACCGGAACGGTCGCGACCTGGCGATTCCGGCACTCCGCCAGAATGGCGGCGACCTCTTCGGCCGTCTCCGGCGCGATGACGCCGCCCGGTACGAGTCCGTCGATCGAGAGATTGGGGTCGAAATCGGCCTGCCGCAGCAACGCCGCTCCGTCGACCGGAGGGCTAGACTGGGTAGATTCCATATTTTTGCGCCATCGCCTGCGCGCGAAGGGCGCGCACCTCGCCACACATGTAGCCCTTGGGGAACACCTTGCCGGGGTTGAGCCGGCCGCCCGGATCGAAGGCATTTTTCAGCCCGGCCATGGCGGCCAGATCTTCGCCGGTGTAGACCAGCGTCATATACTCGCGCTTCTCGGTGCCGATGCCGTGCTCGCCGGACAGCGTGCCGCCGACGGCGACGCAAAACTGGATGATCTCCTTGCTGGCTCCCAGCACCTTTTCCACGTCGCCCGGTTTGCGGCGGTCAAACAACATCAGCGGGTGAAGATTGCCGTCGCCGGCGTGGAACACATTGGCGATGGGCAATCCGAACTCGGCGGAGATGTCGCCGACCCGCGCCAGCGTGGCCGGCAATTGGGAGCGTGGCACGACCGCATCGTGCAGGTAGTAGTTGGGCGCGAGGCGTCCCATCGCCGCCAGCGCCATTTTGCGCCCCTTCCAGAGCAAGGCTCGCTCGGCCGGGTCCGTCGCGGAGCGCACCTCGGTGGCATCGCATTCGCGGCAGATGGTCGCGATCTCTTCGCCGGTGGCCATGACGTCTTCGACCGGGCCGTCGATCTCGATCAGCAACACGGCTCCGGCGTCCATCGGGTAGCCGGCATGATACTGCGGCTCCACCGCCTGGATGGTCAGATTGTCGATCATCTCCAGCGCGGCCGGGATGATGCCGGCGGCGATGATGCGCGAGGTGGCGTGGGAGGCGGTGTCGATGTCGGGGAAGGCCGCCAATTGCACCAAGGTGGCGTCCGGCGTGGGGGAGAGCCGCACCAGCGCCTTGGTGACGATGCCCAGCATCCCCTCCGAACCGACCAGCGCCCCGGTCAGATCGTAGCCGGGCGCGCCGAGGGCGCGGCCCCCGGTCCAGACGACCCGCCCGTCTGGCAGCACCACTTCCAGCCCGAGGATATGGTTGGTGGTGACGCCGTATTTGAGGCAGTGCGGACCGCCGGAGTTCTCGGCGACGTTGCCGCCGATGGTGCATGCCGTTTGACTGGAGGGATCGGGAGCGAAAAACAACCCTTGCGGCATGGCGTACTGCGACAGTTCGAGATTGATCACCCCCGGTTCGACCAGCGCGGTGCGGTCGTAGCGATCGACCTCGAGGATGCGATCCATGCGGGTCAGGGCGACGATGATGCCGCCTCCCTGAGCCACGGCGCCGCCCGACAGCCCGGTGCCGGCCCCGCGCGGCGTCACCGGCACGCCCGCCTCGTTGGCGAGGGCGACAATGGCGGCGACCTGTTCGGTGCTGGTCGGCAAGGCGGCGGCGAGCGGGGCAGCCGTTTCCACCGCGCCCTCCACGCTGCCGTCGTATTCGTAGACGAGCAGATCCGACGGCTGGTGGAAAACCCCGCCCGGCCCGCAGATGCGTTCGAGCCGCTCAATCAAAACCGCGCGATCCATCAGGATTCCTCTGCTGCGTCGGATGACACGGACTGATGACAACCAGTATCGCCTCGCGCGGCGGCGAGGGACAAGCGGATCGGGCGGGAGCGCCACGGCGGCGCGGCCGGCGCGGCGCCGCATGCGATACTCGGGTTGCCCCGCCGCCAATTTTTCGGGCGCCGCTCGGGCGCCGTTCGCCCCGGGGAGCAGGTCGACCGTCATGAGCGAATCCAACGATCGGCGCTATTGGATCATTGTCGGCTCGCCCGACAACTTCGAGCGCACGGCGGCGCTGGGATTCACAGTGCAGGGCATCAAATCACGCCACCGCAAGAAGGCGGAGCGGATGGAACCGGGCGACAAGCTCGTGTTCTACCTGACCGGCAAGAAAGCCTTCGCGGCGGTCGCCACGGTGGAGTCGCCCTACTTCGAAAGCAGCGAACC
>JADLCW010000334.1 GCA_020847015.1 Thermomicrobiales bacterium
ACCCAAGGCGCCTCTTCCGCGACCGGCTCCGCCGTTGCCCGACGTTTGGCGGCGAGCGCCGCAACCATCCGGCGCACGGCGTGGGTGCTCGCCGCCGTCGTGACCGCCGTCGTGGTGGCGCTGCTCGCTCGCCAGAATTCCGAGTTAGCCGATCTGCTGGGCGCGGTTCCAGCGCAGGTGCGCGCCATCCCACCGTGGACGGTTCCGCTGGCTGGCGCGCTCAAGCTGGGTGAAGTGGCGCTGAACGCCCTCGCCTGGCGCACGGCGTTGCGCGCCGCCGCGCCCACCCGGCCGGCTGAGTACGGGCGGGTCGTGGCCGCGCTGCAAACCGGCAGCGCCCTCACTGCGCTCGTGCCGCCGAAATTCGCCACCGTCGGCTTGCTTGCAATCTACCGCGCCGCACTACCGGGGATCGCCATCAGCACGCTGGGCGCAACCCGCGTCGTCCAGGCCGCAGCCCCTGTCGTCGCCGGATTTCTGCTCTTCCTGGCGTTGCTCGTCGTCGACCCGGCTCCCCGCATAGCGGCGAGCCAAGCGATCGGGGCGCTGGCAAACCACGCTCCGTTGGCGATCGCGTTGCTGGTCGCCGTCGTCGCGCTCGCGACGCTGCTGGCGCGGCGCATGGGCGATACGCTGCGCGACGACCTGCGCATCCAACTGCTCGCCGGCGGAGAAATTTTCCGAACGCCGTGGCGCTACGCCATGCTGGTCGCGCTCCCCGGGTTGCTTGGGCTCGCCTGCCGCTGGGGGGTCACCGCCACCTTGCTGCTCGCCTTCGCCATCCCGGTTGATTTTCGCTCGCTGGCGCTGGTCAACTTCTCGCACGGGCTGGCGCGCGGGCTGCAATTGACCCCCGGCGGCCTCGGCACAACCCAGGCGTTCGATCTCGTCGCATTGCAAGGCATCGCCTCAGCCGAAAAAATCGTCGCCTATTCGCTGACCCAATCGGCACTGTTGCTCGCCTTTAACCTGCTGTTCGGGGCGGTCGCCGCGCTGGTGTTGCTCGGTTGGACCGGAGCGCGCCGCCTCTTTCATCGCCCGGAAATTCCGTCCGTCCCCGCCGACTGAGCGCCGATCTCATACCGGGTCGTCGTCGTCCAACAGATCGCGCGCCGCGTCCAGATCGGCGGGCAGCACCAGCAGATCGTGCTCCATCATCGCCGCTGACCCCCACCCGCCGATGCCCGGTCCAACCGAGCGCACGAGCACGCGGATTCCCGCTTCCTGCAACACCGAGGCCCACAGTTGAGCCAGCGGCTCGTTTGGCGCGGTCGCCACCACTACCGGCGTCTCATCCATCCGTCTCTCCGATCTCCTGCGCTGGACGCCTGCCAGCGCGATCCCGTTCGCCAGTGTACCGATCGGCGCACTGGCACATGTCCTGCATCGCGCCGCGCCACCGGCGCGGGGGCGCCGCGCCAGCGAGGAGGTGAAACGGATGCATCCGGATCGTGGGCGCCAAGCCAGCATCCGACCGCGATTTGCCCGTTGCCGAGTTCGCCTGAGGCGATCGCCACGACCATGAGCGCACACCAGGCGACCTCGCCTCGCCCTCGCCGCAACCGCGTGGATCGTCGCCGCACGATGCCCGCGCCGCGCCGCGCTCCCGATCTTGGGTGCGATCCATGCCCGGCCGACGCCGCCTGCGATCCGGCGGAAGCCGCCCTCGCCGCCGGGCTCCGGTACACCCCGGCCAACGGTCCCGGCATCCGTCGCCGTCGCAAGGGCAAAGGGTGGTCGTATCGCGGAGCGGATGGGCTGGTCATTCATGACCCGGAGGAACTGCGTCGCATCCGTGCGCTTGCCATCCCGCCCGCCTACACCGATGTCTGGATCAATCCCGATCCGCGCGGCCACATTCAGGCGACCGGCCGCGATGCCCGAGGACGCAAGCAATATCGCTATCATCCGCTCTGGAAGCAGGTTCGCGCCGCCACCAAATTCTCCCAACTCATCGCTTTCGCCGAAGCGCTGCCGATGCTGCGCGAGCGCGTCAGCGCCGATCTGAAGCGGCGGGGAGCGCCGCGCGAGAAGACGGCGGCAGCCGTGGTGCGACTGCTGGATGAGTCGCTGATCCGAATCGGCAACACCGAGTATGCCCGCGCAAACGACTCCTATGGGCTAACCACGCTGCGCGACGAGCATGTCGCGATCGAGGGAGCCACTATTCACTTCGTTTTCCGCGGCAAGAGCGGCGTCGAGCACCACGTCGACGTGCGCGATCGCCGCCTTGCGCCCATCGTCCGCCACCTGCAGGATTTGCCAGGGCAACCGCTGTTTCAGTATCGCGATGGCGAAGGGCGCCTGCACGTCATCCACTCCGAAGACATCAATGCGTATCTGCATGACATCACGGGCCAGGCATTCACAGCCAAAGAATTCCGCACTTGGGCCGGAGCCGTGCTGGCGGCGCGGGCGCTCCGCGATCTTGGCCCGGCCGCCACGAAGACGGCGCGCCATGCCAACATCGTCCACGCGATCGATCTCGTGGCCGAGCGATTGGGCAACACGCGCGCCGTATGCCGCGCCTCCTATATCCACCCGATCGTGCTTGACGGTTACGAGCGAGGCGCTTTGACCGCCTTCGCGAGACCGATCGACGAAACACCAGGGCTGGATGCGGACGAACGCTTCGTTCTCGCCTTCCTGCGCGCCGAGAGCGCCGAGGCTGGCTGAGCGCCTCGCCGCGCCGGGCGCACCGGTTCAGCCTCCCGCGCGTTTGCGGCGCGGACGCCCATCTCTTCGAGCAATTGCCACGCCGCGCCGGCAGCGCCTGTGACGAGAAAGAATACGGCGACCACCAGGAGCCCCAGCGAGTCCGGAGCCCCGTCGGATGAGTCGTAGGCGACATACACCAGCACGGCATAGGTGACCAGCGGCAGCACGCCACGCAGGAAGATCAATCGCCAGTGGCCAAGATCGCGGTTCTCCCGCACGATATAGCGTAGGCGCCACACTCCGCGCGCGATTCCCTGAGCGGCGGCGACCAGGAGCACCACCGCGAAGGTTTCGCCGCTCAGCTCCGGCATCAGGCAGAGCAGGGCAAGCACGAGCAGCATGACGAGATTGCTCATCGTCTGGGCGACCCACGCGCGCAGCCCCGCCGCGCCGCGATCGGCCATCACTCCCGGCAAGAGCGAGATCGCCACGAAGAGCAGCCCCATCAGGGTGGCGGCCGCCGTACCGGCGAGCATGTAAAAATCTCGCCACGGCTCGAGGGCTTTACTGAACGTCGTCATCAGTCACTCCCGGCGGTCTGCTCCGCCGCGCTCGGGACCGGAGTCCGCCCGGGTGGACCCCGCAGCGAAACCGTTTACCGTCACGCAGGTCACTATCAGCAGCAACGGCGCCCGCGGTCTCATTCCATCGACGGGGCCGCCGCCGGGTGGTAGCGTTGCCGCAACGGCCAGCAGTCAATTCCGAAAGGTGTCTTCGCCATGGGCGATGCGCTGCTTCGTGCGACCGGCATCACCAAGCGCTACGGCGGCATCGACGCGCTGC
>JADLCW010000335.1 GCA_020847015.1 Thermomicrobiales bacterium
CCGCGCGGTGGCTTCGGTTTCGCCGGGACTCATGCCGGCGGTCGGTTCGTCGAGCAGCAGCAGCTTGGGGTTGACCGACAACGCCATCCCGATCTCCAGCCACTGCTGCTGCCCGTGGGAGAGATTCTTGGTCAACTCCTCTCCCAATCCGCCCAACCCGACTCGCTCCAGCAGACGGTCGATCGCCTCGTCCATGCGGTCGATCGGCACGTGGTTCTGGGCGGCGACCCGCATGTTGTCGTGCACGGTCAGTTCCGGGTAGACGCCGGGAATCTGCATCTTGATGCTCAGCCCATGGCGCGCCCGCCGCCAGGTCGGCCAACGGGCGATCTCCGCTCCGTCGAACACGATTTTCCCACTGGTGGGGCGTTCGAACCCCATGATCAGCTTGAAAACGGTGCTCTTGCCGGCTCCGTTGGGACCGATCAGACAGCGCAGTTCACCCCGCTCAACCGTCAGATCGAGATTGGCGACAGCGGTCAGCCCGCCAAAACGCTTGCTGATGTCGTCGAGCACCAACAGCGACGTGCCGGGCGCCGGTTCGGTCATGTCAGGGCGCCCCTTCCGGGTTGGAGGCCGTTTGCCCGCGCTCCCGATCCAGTCGCGGCGCGGGCCGCCGGAAGAGCCAGCGATCGATCGTCGTGAAGAGCGCCGCGACGAACCCCTCCGGCACGAACAGCACCGCCACCAGCGCCAGCAGCCCGAAGATGACCAGCGCGTATTCGGGCGCGGCGGACGCCAGCGTCTGAGACAGTTTGAGCAGAATCATCGAGGAGATGAGCGCCGCCGTCAGATTGCGGCGACCACCGATGGCGACGTAGATCACCGGGGTGATGGCCGCCGTCAACCCCATCGCGGAGGGGTCGATATAACTGCCCCAGGAGGCGTAGAGCACGCCGCTGAGCGCCGCCACGCAACCGGCCAGAAAAAACACCTGCACCTGCATCAGGCGCACGTTGTAGCCGAACGATTCAGTGCGCGGGCGATTCTCCTGCAGCGCCAGCAACCCGTATCCCCAGCGAGTGGAGGAGAGCCAGCGCAGCAGCAGATAGACCGCGACGACGATGGCCAGATACAGGAAATAGAGCGGTTTGCCGTAGAGCGGCGCGTCGCCGATGCTGATCTGGGGGGTGAACATCCCGTTGTAGCCGTTCAGCCGCGCCTTGCCGACAGCCCACTCCGATCCCGCCGTCTGCGCCATGAATGTCTGCAGCACCAGCGTCAGCGCGAGCGTGGTCAGCCCGACGAAGACATCGTTGACGCCGCCGTAGAACATGAAATACCCAAGTACGGCGGCGACCAGCCCGCCGGCCAGCACGCCGACGACGATGCCGACCCAGGTCGCCCCGGAACCGAGCACGTTCAGCGTGTAGATGCCGTACAGATAGCCGCCGACACCGAAAAACGCCGTCTGGCCGAAACTGAGGATGCCGGCCTTGCCCCAGATCATGGCCAGACTCAACGCCAGCAGCGTCAGCGCGAGAAAATAGGCGGCGTTGAGCACGCTGAATTCGTCGGCGCGACTCGGGTAGATCAGCATGAACGCCAGGAACAACGCGAACGCGATGTTCTCGGCGCCGAGCAGCGAGCCGAAGCGCTTCATCCGGATTGCCCCTGCCGACTCGGTCGCGCTCGCCAGCGCGCGACCAGCGCCGAGATGCCGTCCGGCAGTACGCGGATGATCAGGATGGTGGCCAGCAACATGCCGACCCGGGCGATATAGAGGCCGAATTTGGTGCCCAGCGCGGCGTTGATGACCCCCAACAGCGCAGCGGCGATGGGGGTGCCGACAAGGGCGTTGGCCCCGCCGACGATGACGGTGACGAACGCCTCCACGATGTAGTTGGTGCCGAAGTACGGCACGATAGTCGTGGTCGGGGCGAACAATCCACCGGCCAGACCGGCCAGCGCGCTGCCCAGCGCGAAGGTCAGCGTGTACATGCGGGCGGTGTCCACTCCCAGCGCGCGGGCGATCGAGGGGTTCTGGATGGTGGCGCGGGCGCGCAACCCAAACTTCGTTTTCATGAACAGGAGATAGAGCAGCACCAGCAGCACGACCGACACGATGCCGAGTGCGAGACGATACCAGGAGTAGCTGGTGGCGCCGACGTGAAACGAGCCAAAGGGAGAGGAAACGCCCTGCATCGACGGCCCGGTCAGAATCAGCATGCCCTGGCTGAGTATCAGCCCCACCGCCCAGGTGGCCGCAACGGAATCGAGCAGGCGGTGGTAGAGGCGGCGCACGACCAGAATCTCTACGAGCGCGCCGAACGCGCCGACTCCGAGCGCGCCGATGAAGATGGACAGCGCCAGCGGCACGCCGCGCACTGCCAGCAGGGTGGTGGCGTAGGCCCCGAGCATCATGAACTCGCCGTGCGCGAGATTGATGACGCCCATCATGCCGAAGATCACGGCCAGCCCGATCGCCGACAGCAGCAGAAACGAGAAACTGGTCTGGATCTGGTAGAAGGCGTTAAAGACGCCGTCGAGCACGGCCCGCACCTCCGCCGCGGCCTGACGCGCCCCGCAGGCGCGAGCCGGACGAGGCGTGGCGGCGGATGATCCGCCGCCACGCCCTTGCCGATTGCGCCGACTACGGCTCGTACTGGGTGTCTTTGGGGATCTCCGGCAGATTGCAGCCCTTCTCCAGTGAAAGCCAGTCGGGCCGCACCGCCTCGAAGGTGTCGTCGAGGTGGATGGCGTGCTCTTCGTCGGCGTGCACCATGTAGATATTGCGAACGTTATGGTGCGTGGCCGGATCGATCGTCACCGTGCCGCCCGGCCCCTCGAAGCTGAGGTTCGATTCGAGCGCGGTGCGCACGGCGTTGCGCTCGGTCGTGCCGGCCTTCTCCGCCGCCAGCGCATAGAGGTTGATCCCCTCGTACTCGGTGGCCGCCTCCATGCCGACCCAGACGTTGTCCGGGAACATCTCCTTAATGCG
>JADLCW010000336.1 GCA_020847015.1 Thermomicrobiales bacterium
GCATCCCGCCGGCGCGTCCACCGCTCAGGGAAGGCTATGTCGTACAGAATCGATTCAGAGGAACACGAACGGGGCCGCGTCCCGTCGGTGGTCGCCAACATCGCGGCACTTGAATCGGCTGCTCCTTCGTCCCCGACCGTAGCGCCACGAACGACCGCACGCCCGCGCCAGTGAGCTCCGTCCGGCATGCCCCGCTTGCGGCGTTGGCGTTCGGGTTCTGCGCAGACTCGAATCCTGACCTGGTCGGCAAACCGCCCTGCGAAGAGTCCCGCTGCTTTCTGCCCGATGCCGCATGCTGCACCACGGCCGGCAGCGCAACGCCTATCGACACCGCCAATGTCGATCGCGCTTGCTTCGCCTGCGAATCACGCGGCAGGTCGGATCTCGACAGGGTTCTCCGCCACGATGCGGCGAGACGCCGCAGCGAAATCCGTTGGGATCAGATGTCCTTGGTTAGCGTCTCCAGGAATTCCGCGTTGGTCTTGGTTTTCGCCAGCCGGCCCAGCACCAGTTCGGTGCCCTCGCTGCCTCCCAACATGGAAACCATGCGCCGCATCGTCCAGACTTGCCGCAGCGCGTATTCGTCCAGTAGCAACTCCTCACGGCGGGTGCCCGACCGCTGCACGTCGATGGACGGATAGATTCGGCGCTCGGCCAGCTTGCGGTCGAGGTGCAACTCCATGTTGCCGGTGCCCTTGAACTCCTCGTAAATGACGTCATCCATGCGGCTGCCGGTATCGATCAGGCAGGTGGAGACGATCGTCAGGCTGCCGCCGCCTTCGATATTGCGGGCCGCGCCGAAGAACCGCTTTGGCGGGTAGAGCGCCACCGGGTCGATGCCGCCGGAGAGCGTTCGCCCGCTGGGCGGCACGGCGAGGTTGTAGGCGCGCGCCAACCGGGTAATGGAGTCGAGCAGGATCACCACATCCCGCCCGCCTTCCACCAGCCGCTTGGCGCGCTCCAGCGCCATCTCGGCCACCTTGGTGTGGTCTTCCACCGGTTCGTCAAAGGTCGAGGAAATCACCTCGCCCTCGATCGAGCGGCGCATATCGGTGACTTCTTCGGGCCGCTCGCCGATGAGGCAGACCATCAGGTGGATGTCGGGGCAGTTAGTGGAAACGCCATTGGCGATCGCTTTGAGCAGCATCGTCTTGCCGGCCTTCGGCGGCGAAACGATCAGACCGCGCTGCCCGCGCCCGATGGGAGCGACCAAATTGAGCAACCGGGTGGAGAGGATGTTCGGGGCCGTTTCCAGGTCGATCAACTCGAGCGGGAAAATCGGCGTCAGGCCGTCAAAGCTGGGTCGGCGGCGAGCCGTCTCCGGATCGATGCCATTGACCGCTTCGACGCGCAGCAGGCTGAAGAATTTCTCATTGTCTTTGGGCGGCCGCACCTGCCCGGACACCCGGTCGCCCGTGCGCAATCCGAAACGGCGAATCTGCGACTGCGAGACGTAGATGTCGTCCGGCCCCGGCAAGAGCCGTGGCCCACGCAGAAATCCGAAGCCGTCTTCGATGATTTCCAGCACGCCGTCGCCGAAGACATGGCCATCGCGTTCGGTTTGCGCCTGCAGAATCCGGATGATCAGATCCTGCCGAGGCATCCGCGAGTAGCCCTGCAACTCCATGGAGCGAGCCTGCTCGGTGAGTTCTTCCGGCGTTTTGGCGTCGAGGTCGGCGATAGTCAGATAGGGCGCGCCACTGCGAGTCTGGGGCTGGATCGGTTGCGGACGGGGCCGCCCCTGCTGGTACTGGTTGGGAGCGCCAAAGCGCTGGTCGCGCTGCTCGGGGTGTTGACCCGCGGGGCGTTCTCCTCCCTCGGGACGCGGCTGTCGGTCGTGCCGCCGGCCACGCCCGCGACTGCGGTTCGCCCCCTCGAGTTCAGGCTCGCGAACCAGTTCGCCGGGTTCGGGTCGCTCCTCGACAGTCGTCCCGACCCGAACCGACTCCCGTTCAGGACGCGAGGGCGTCTCGGGCGCCACTCCGGCTTCTGGATGCGTCTCGCCGTCATCAGCAGACTCAGCCGGCGGCTTTTCGGCACGGTGGCCGTTATCCTCGCCCGTCGCCACCGCGTGGGGCGTTGGCGCAGCCGATTCGGCAACAGCGGTTGAATGCTCCGGTGCGAAGACTTCAGACGGCACGGTGGGAAGCGCCTCCACCGTCAGCGGTTCGGGCGCTGCAACTTCGGTTGCGGGCGCAGCGATCGCCGCAGGCGAGGCTTCCGCCGCCGGCGAAGCTTCCGGCGCTGGCAGCGGTTCCACAACCGCAGGCGTCTCGGCGGCAGGTTCTGCCGCCTCCAGCGCGAGCGCCATTTCTTCGGCCGGCGCAGCGGCCTTGCTGCGCGTCGTGCGTGTTCGCGTTGTGGCCCGCTTCCGCGGCGCCGGCTTTTCTTCTACAACCACGGCTTCATCGACAGACAAGCGGCTCCCTCCCAAATTGAATGATGGCCCGGTCACCCCAACGCACATGCATGCGGACACCGAGCGTTTGGACGTCGTGCCGCGCAAAGGCGGCGCACAGTCACTCTGCCGTAGCGGGGCGGGTCAACACGAGGGTGAGTCAGGCATCGGGCTGAGGTCCGGAGGGCGTGGCGGGGGCGCGTTTGTACGCACAAGCGCCCGCGCTTCTTCGGCGATCGATCGCTCCGCAAGAGGCCAGAGAGTCGAAAGGCAGGGGCTATCGGGCCTTCCGAGGGACGAAACTATGGTATCACCGTGCGGCGCCGCCGTCAAACGCGCCGCGGCCAAAACGACCGTTACCGTCACTCAGGCGAACGTCATCCCCTCCAGTTGGCCAAGCTTGTTCAACCGATGGACGGCATCGACCTTGCGCACCGTGCCTGAACGCAAGCGCATCACCAGCGATTGGGTCGTCGCCCCATCCCGGAAGTAGTGGACGCCGCGCAGAATGTCGCCATCGGTAATGCCGGTGGCGGCGAAAAACAGGTCGTCGCCCCCGGCCAGATCGTCCAGCCGCAGCACCCGCGTCACATCGATGCCGTGCTCCTTCACCAAAGCCCACTCGGCGTCATTACGCGGCCACAAGCGGCACTGCATGCCTCCGCCGAGACAGCGCACGGCGCATGCCGAGACGACCGCCTCTGGTGCGCCACCGATGCCCAGCAGCATGTCGATGCCGGTTCCGACGTTGGCCGCCATCACCGCTCCGGCAACGTCCCCGTCCGGGATCAACCGCAATCGCGCCCCGGCTGCTCGCACCTCGTGAATGAATTGTTCGTGGCGGGGTCGGTCCAGCATCACCACCACGAGATCGCGCACCTCCCGGTCATTCGCCTCCGCTACACGCTCCAAATTGACCGCGACCGGAGCCTCGATGTCGATGACATCAGCCGCTGCCGCCCCTACCACGATTTTCTCCATATACATCACGTATGGCGACTCGAGCAGCGCACCCCGCTCCGCCATCGCCACGGTGGAGATGGAGTTGGGCATCCCTAATGCAAGCAGCCGAGTGCCGTCGATAGGGTCGACCGCGATGTCCACTTTGGGGTGATCCGCGCAGCCGACTTTTTCCCCCACGTAGAGCATCGGCGCTTCGTCTTTTTCTCCCTCTCCGATGACCACCACGCCATCCATCTGGATGGTGTCCAGCATCTGGCGCATGGCGTCAACTGCGGCCTGATCGGCCGCTTCCTTGTCGCCGCGTCCCATCCAGCGCCCTGAAGTCAGCGCCGCCGCTTCGGTGACGCGGACAATCTCCAATGCGAGATTTCGGCCAATACGATCGCTCATGATTGCCCCCTGCGCGGCAGTCCCTTGCCCCTGCCCTGGTTGTCGGCATCTTAGAGCACCGCGCCCGTCTATACGGAGCGCCGAGGATCGTGCGGCGGATCACGGTCGGTCACATCTCGTACGGCTCGAGTCCATGGATCATGCAGCACCAACTCTGGTGGCGAAAAACCGCAAGAGCACGTCGTTCATCGCATCCGGAGCATCCAGCGTCACGATGTGTCCCGCCCCCGGGATGATCGCCTCAGCAACTCCTTCCGCCATCGCCCAGGCAGGCATTGCGGCCGCAATATTGCCAAGCCGATCCGACGCGCCTCTTGCCAGCAGAAGCGGGATCGCCGTCCGGTAGGCAGGATCCGGCGAGATGAACTGCGCCGTTGCGCGCCAAACCGCGATGAACTCGGGTTTGGACATTCGCGCGAAGGTGCGCTCCGCGTACGCACGGGCAGTCAGCGAGGATGCCGACGCGTCCGCCATCGATGCGCGAAGTCGCTGCCACGGCATCAGTGCAAGCATAGGAGCCGCCGCGCGGAGCACCAGGCGTTCGCCGAGCGTCAGCGGCCCCGTGTTCCATGTCGCATCCAGGACGCTCAGTCGGGAGTAGGCGCCCGGAGCGCGTTGCACGAGCCGCTGGGCAATGTTTCCGCCCAGCGATTGCCCGACGAGCGCCGGTCGCGCCAGTCCGGCATGAGCGATCAGCGCTTCCATATCGAGAACGAACTGCTCCGCGCTGAGCGGGTCAGAGTTTGGGCGCGATGCTCCATGGGCGCGCAGATCAACGCGGATGACCCGATGCCCGACTTCGAGCAGGCGCCCCGCTTGCGCATCAAACATCTCGTGATCTAGCCCGGCGCCGTGGAGCAAGACGACCGGCTGCCCGCATCCCCCTGAGTCAGCGAACCGAATCGTGCAGCCACCGAGCGTCAGCGCACTGCCAAGATTCACCATCGCCCGAGCGTAGCAATGACGCACACTGCCGGCAACCCGTCGCATGGCGGCCCGACCTCCGACCAGGTTCGGCATGGCTCCCTAGCTACCGGCGATCCAGTCCGCCGCGGCCATCGGCAGATCGAAGCGGCTGCCCACTTCGACCGAACAGGGCGGCAGCGATTCGACAAACGAGGCGCCATAGCGACGCGAGAGCACCCGCCGATCCAACACCGCGCAGACGCCTCGGTCTCGGCTGCTGCGGATCAACCGGCCGAATCCCTGCTTGAAGCGCAGCACCGCCTGCGGCACGGCGTAATCCGAAAAGGGATCGTCGAACAATTCGCTGCGGGCGGCGAAAACCGGGTCTGAGGGCACGCTGAAGGGCAGCTTGGTGATGACCAGCAGGCTTAGCGCCGGTCCTACGATATCGACGCCCTCCCAAAAGGTGGCCGTACCCAGTACGACGGTGTTTGGCGTGTGGCGCAGTCGCTCGATGAGCTGGCGCGGGCTGCCGTCCAACCGCTGCGCCAGAACGATCACCCCTCGCTCTTCCAGCGGGCGCCGAATCGCTCGCGCCGCCGCCTGCAACGCCGCATGCGAGGTGAAGAGCACGAGCGCTCGGCCCCCGGTGGCGGCGCAGGTTTCGATCAGCACCTCCTGCAATGCCCGCTGGTGGCCGGGCGCATTCGGCTCGGGAATGTCATCGGTCAAGTACAGCAGGGTCGATTGCTCGTAGTCGAACGGCGAAGGAACCGCCAGTCGATCGGCGTCTTCCATTCCCAACCGGTCGGCCACATAGTCAAATGTGCCGTCGATGGTGAGCGTCGCCGAGGTAAGCACCACCGAGGCCAGCGGATCGAACAATCGTTCACGCAGCGCCTCCCCCACTCGCAGCGGCGCGGCGTGAAATGAGCCGCGTTCGCCTAGCGGGGAGCGCTCCACCCAGTAGACCATCTCCGGGTCAGGAGAACCGATAGCGGCTTGCAGTCGGATCGCCAGTTCGGCCCCGGCCCGAATCGCCAGCCCGATCTCGATGCCCAACTCCTCGCGTTGCAGCGCCTCCTCGTCCTGTGGATCGGTCCCCAATTCGTCCACGACGGCCGCTTCATACCAGCGTAATTGAGTATCCAGATCGCGCAGAGCGCCGGAAAGACCGTCCCAAAGCGCTTCGATTTCACCCCATGCGCTATCACGCCGTACCGGGCCGGTCAACCGCAGCGAGCGATCGTAGCCGCCCCCGCGGTCGAACTGCGCCACAAGTTCAGTTACCCGGACGAACAGCGCGGCGGCTCGCAACCGAACCGCATCGGCTGCCGACAGTGTCTGCGGCAGCCGTTCACGGGCCGCTTTGGCTGTCTTCGCCGAGGATTCGGAGGCTACCCGGTGCAGAAAGGCGGCGATAGTGGCGACGGAGCCGCCGGCTACGGGGCCGTCGCGGCGAGCTACGCTGTCGGCAAATTCCAGCAGATCGCGCTCGGTCACCAAGAAACCGAACTGGGTGGTCGCCTGATCTTCGAGGTGGTGCGCTTCGTCGACGATCAGATGGGCGTAGTCGGGCAGGATGCGGCTACCGGCCATCACGTCGGAGAGCAACAGCGCGTGGTTGACGATGGCGATATGCGCGGACTCGGCGCGCCGTCGCGCCCGGTAGAGGAAGCACTGGTTGCGCTGCTGAAACACGCAGCGGGAAGCGACGCACGCGCCTTCCTCTTCCGCGACATGACGCCAGCAGGCTTCTTCATCCGGAGCCAGTCGCAATTCGGCTCGGTCGCCGGTTTCGGTTTCGCCCAACCAAGCCAAAATTTTGGCCCGCAGTCGCGCCTCCGCGGGATCGGTGGTGGGTTGGCGCTGCCAGAGGAACCACTGGCGCAGACACAAGTAATTCGCACGCCCTTTGAGCACGCTGACGGTGAACGGCGGTTCTGCTCCGTCGCTGCCCAGCGCCGCTTGCACATCTGGCAGATCCTTGCGGAAGAGTTGATCCTGCAGTGCAAGAGTGTTGGTGGAAACGACGACGGTTTCGCCCCGCGCCGCAGCGTAGAGGGCCGCTGGCAGCAAGTAGGCCAAGCTTTTGCCGGTGCCAGTGCCCGCCTCCACCAGGAGCGCGCTGTCGTCGTTCAGCGCGCGGTTCACCGCCAAC
>JADLCW010000337.1 GCA_020847015.1 Thermomicrobiales bacterium
GGAACCGACACCGACCGGTTGCTGGAGCGCGCTGCGGGCGCCGGAGTCATCTTTCTGCCCGGCTCCTGGTTCTTCCCGAACCGGGAGCGCGCCAACGGGCTGCGACTCAGCTTCTCGGCCATCCCGGCCGAGCGCATGGCCGAAGGGGCGCGCCGCCTCGGCGAAGTGATCCAGCGCGCCGGGAGGTGAGACCGAGTCCTCGACGTGACCTCTTCCCGCATCAGATGGAGCGATGGGAACGACGCAGCTTGACGTCGCGTCGTTCCCATCGCCCCCGCGCTCCCGAGTCGCGCATCCTTCAGCGCCGTCCGCCGTGGGTCGACCGGGCGCATCATGTAGATCAGGGCCACACCCTGTCGAGCCTAATGCTCGTTAGCCGCAGTTGCAGGTGGTTCCTGGGCAACTAACGTAGATATTGCCCTGCTTACAGCACGTGCGCGGCCCGAACGCGCAGTGAGGGTTCGTATCGGGGCAGAAGATCTCGGCGCCCGGCGCGCAGCACAATCCCGGCCCGAGGCAGAGGTGTTTGTCGCAGCACCGACCCTTGTCGTTCGGGCCATGCTTGCAACACACCTGTCCCTCGCCGCAGCAATCATTGTTGCCGCAGTAGGACGCTTGAGGGCAGCAGGGGCCGCCGTTGGTGGAGATCCCCCGCCCCAGCGAGACGGTCCCCGCCGGGCAGCAGCGCACCAACCCGGCGGTCGTGAACCACTGGCGCTTCTCCGGGCAGCACACGCTGTCGGCCGCATCCTTGCCCCAGGGCTTGCCGCACGTATTCGGCCGTGAGCAGCACGTGCCGGTTCCCTCGCCCACGTTGCAGCACGACTGACTCATTATGGCGCAGCAGACGCCCCGCTTCGGGTTGCAGCAGTACTTGTTCGCTCCGCAGCATGTCTTGCCGCATCGCCGCGACTGCGGGCAGTTCGATTTTTTCTTCTTGCGCTTCTTGTTCTTCTTGCCGGCTTCGGCGTCGCTCGCTCCGCCCAGCGCGGCCGCCAGCGCGCCCCCGATCGCCGCCTGCAGCACCGAGCGGCGATCGGGACGACTGGCCAGGACGCGGGCGATGGCGTCGAAGCGGGTGGGGTCCAACGCAGGCCTCCTCTCGCAAAACACAAACAGGCGGTCCGCCCAAGGGCGCCGCCGCGCGGGGTTGCACCGAAAATATCAAAGCGTAAGAACCCACTCTACCATCATTCACGAGGATTGGGGGAATGATTTTTATCAACAATGAGTCAAACTATCATGGACTATAATTTTATTGTATTCTGCTGAATGGCAAGATGGCACGGCCGAACTCCGGCGCGGCGCTCCGCGCACTTGCGGAGTGTCGATTCGCCCGCCGAGGACTCCCAGTCTGGCGTCCCGGAGTCGTCGAGGCTCGAAGGGCGTCAGTCGTCGTCGCCATCCACGCCTTTGGCAAGCAGCGTCGGTGCACCGGCTTCATAGTCTTCGCGCCGCGACAGCGCGAACAGCAGCGAAGACAGACGATTCAGATAGCGCAGCATTTCCTGGTTGCGGACCGCGCCATCCTCGGCGGCCGCCACCAGGCGACGTTCGGCCTGCCGGGCCATCACCCGCGCCCAGTCGAGCGTGGCTCCTTGCGGTGTTTGGCCGGGCAGGACGAATTCGCGCGGCGTCGGCGCCGCCGAGGCGGCGCGATCCGTTTCCGCCTCCAGCCACGCCACTCGATCCGCGCCGATCTCGACGCGCTGCGGGTAATGCTCGGTTGTGAACGCCAGTTCGGCCATGATCTTGTACAGATCGCGCTGGACCGCGATCAGCAGATCCCGGGTTGTCGTCGTCGGGCCGGCGGCCCGCGCCAGACCGAGCGCCGACGACGCTTCGTCGAGTGCGCCCAGCGCTTCGATGCGCGGATCGTCTTTGCTGACCCGCGCGCCCAGCAGATCGGTCGAGCCTCGATCGCCGCGTCCGGTATACAGTCGCATGGTCGCCTCGCGGGTTGCGTCAGTTCGTCGGCGCGGCTCCCAAGTCAGGCGGATCGCGCCAGCGTATCGTACCCGGGTCGCTTACGATCGAAACGTCCGGTTGAAGCCGACCGGGCGCGGGGGTACGATGCCGACCCGGGCGACTGGTGCGGACCGGCGCCATGGCGTATATGCGAATCGACGAGGAATGATGCAGGCGGGAACGGGGCACCTGGAGCAAAATGGGCCGATTCGCGTCGGGGTCATCGGCGCCGGATTCAGCGGATCGCTGCATCTGGCGGCGCTGCGGGTGCTGCCGGAATTTGCCACCGTCGCCGTCTGCACGCGGCGGCCGGAGCGGGCCGCCGCCGTGGCGTTGGAACTGGGCATCCCCGCCCACACCGCTGACTTCCGCGAATTGTGTCGGAACCCGATGGTCGAGGGCGTGATCGTCGCCACGCCGCCTCATCTGCATCACGCCATGACGATCGCCGCGCTGGAGGCGGGCAAGCACGTCCTCTGCGAAAAACCGATGGCCCGCAACCTGGCCGAAGCGCGCGATATGCTGCGCATCGCCGAGCGAGCGGGCACGGTGGCGATGATCGATTATCAGCAGCGTTATCTGCCGATTCGCCGCAAGGTCAAACAGTTGCTCGACGAGGGATTCATCGGTGAACCGCACGCCGTCAGCGTCGTCGTCTGTCGCGCCAGCCTGAACGACCCGTACGATCGGCCGTGGAGCTGGATGAGCGAGCAGGACAAGGCGGGGGGCATGTTGGGCGCGACCGGCGCGCACTATATTGACGCGCTGCGTTGGTGGTTCGGCGATGTCAAAGCCGTCGCCGGCGCGCTGTCGACGCAGGTGTCCCAGCGCCGCCTGCCGGATGGTTCCGGCATGGGCAAGGTGGACGCGGACGACAATTTCGCCGTGCTGCTGCGCTTCGCCTCCGGCACGCTCGGCTCGATTCACCTCTCGGCTACCTCCGGATTCGACGGCGACGAGGAGGTGACCATCTCGGGTTCGCGCGGGATGTTGCTGGTGCGCGGCGGCATGCTGCTGGCCGGCCGCGTCGGCGACGCCGATCTGCGTGAGATCCCGACGCCGGAATCGACCGACGACGATCTGCCGGTGTTCGAGCATTATCTGGTCGCCCCCACCGCGCAGCTGTTGCGAAGCTGGGGCGACGCCATCGCGTCGGGCGACACGGCGTCTCCGTCGTTCGCCGACGGGGTGAAAGATCGCGAGATTCTGGATGCGGCCGCCCGCTCCGGGCAGCAGGGGCGCTGGATCGACACCAGCGGCCAACGCTGGCCGATGGGCGGCTTGGGCTGATGGACGATAACGCAAAGGAGCACCGGTGATGACCGCGCCAACGCTGGCGACCGAGCGCCGCATCGTCGACGAAGGGATCGTGCTGGACACCCCGGTGATGGTTGTCGACGAGTCGATCCTGCATCAAAACATCGCCGAAATGCAGTCGTTCGCCAACAGCCATGCCGTAGCGTTGCGCCCCCACATCAAAACCCACAAGACGCCCCAGATCACCCGGCTGCAACTTCAGGCCGGAGCCGCCGGCATCACCTGCGCCAAACTCGGCGAAGCCGAAGTGATGGTTGCGCAGGGCGGCGCCGACGACGTGCTGCTGGCGTACCCGATCGTCGGGGAGCCGAAGATTCACCGGCTATTGGCGCTGATGGAGCGCGCCCACGTCATCGTCGCGGTCGACACCCGCGAGGCGGCGGCCGCTCTCAGCGAAGCGATGGCCGCCAACGAACGGGTGCTGGATCTCTACGTCGAGGTCAATACCGGCCAAAACCGGGCCGGCGCGCGACCTGGCGATGAGGCGCTGGCGTTGGCGCTGGATATTGCCCGCATGCCTGGTCTCAACCCCATCGGGGTGATGACCCACGAGGGACACGCCGGATCCAGTGCGCCGGATGCGATCGAGCGGACGGCGCTGGCCGCTGGCCGCGCCATGGTGGAGACCGCCGAGGCGATGCGCGGCGCTGGATTGCCGATCCGCGTCGTCAGTGTCGGCTCCACCCCGTCGAGTCCCTATACTCCCACCGTGCCGGGCGTCACTGAAATGCGCCCCGGCACCTATGTCTTCAACGACAACAATGC
Organism: Thermomicrobiales bacterium; assembly: GCA_020847015.1. GTDB lineage: Bacteria > Chloroflexota > Chloroflexia > Thermomicrobiales > UBA6265 > CADCWF01. The sequence continues at coordinate 4,051 of JADLCW010000337.1, forward strand.
GTTCCGTCATGGCCGCATCGGACCGGATCGCTGCGCGGCGCGCATCGTGGCGACGGTGGTCAGCCGTCCCGCGCCGGATCGTGCGATCGTCGATGCCGGTTCCAAGGCGCTTGCCTACGACCCCAGCCCCAGCCATGCCGGCCACGGATACATCGTCGGCCACCCGGACGCGATTCTGTCCCGGATCAGCGAAGAGCACGGGGTGGTGCTGCTGCCGGAGGGGGAGGCGGAGTTTGCGGTGGGCGACCGCCACGAGATCATCCCCAACCATGTTTGCCCGGCGATCAATCTGACCGACGAACTGACCGTCGTGCGCGACGGCCGCCCGATCGATGTGTGGCGGGTCGCCGCGCGCGGCATGGTGCGGTAGGGGGCGCTGCGCCTCAGGGAAGCATCTCGGCCGCGCCGCCAGGTTGGCGATCTCTCGCCCGAGCCGCGAAGGGGGACGCCGCGCTCGCCGATTCAGTTGGCGCGGCGCCGCATTCGGAGCTTGCCGGGAACGATATGCGCGCCACTATCGAAGTCTTCGTCGCGATCTTCGATGAGGATGCTCGGCGGGGATTCGGCGGGCGATATTGCGATCCTGCTGCACCGAGCGCGCGGTGGTTCAGTTCAAGCAACTCCGCGCCAATCTCCAGCTTGCGTCGATCCGGACCTGTCTTGCTGCGCTCGGCTCCGCTCTGGAACCGCGGACGATCGATTTCGAAGCAGACGAACCAGCGGCGCACCCTACCACTGATCCTCTCTTACCCGTTCCCGGCGGGCGAGGCGGGCGAGGCGGGCGAGCGTGGCCCGCTCGTCGGTGGCCCGCCAGCCCGGCAACCTCTATCCGATCGATCCGGCCCGTCGTAGCTCCGGCGGAGACGAGCAGCGGCAGGGCGGCGCGCTCTACGTCTGCCGGCAGGGGA
>JADLCW010000338.1 GCA_020847015.1 Thermomicrobiales bacterium
CTGGCGGAGTTGCTGCGCAGGTTTGGCGATGTCGATTACCGCATCCGCCATTCCCCCTACGCGCACTTGCCGCTGGAGATCGCCCTGGTCGAATCCAGTCTGGAGCCAGCGGGTCCGGCCGCCCCGGTCGCCGGCGTCGAATCCCGATCCGCTCCAGCTCCTCGCCCGGAAGAACCGGCTTTCGACCCTGGCCGCCCGACCAGCCGACTGCGCGACCGGGTGCGATCCACCTCCGCGCCGCCGCGCCCCGCGACTCCGCTGGTTCCGTCGCCGGCCGAGGATATGCCGTCGGCGCTGCCCCCCGCGCGACCGCCGGTTTCCGCCGGCATGCCGGCTCCGCGCGCCAACGGGTCAAGCGCCGCGACGCCTACCCCCGATGCAGGCATCCTCTCGGTGGATCAGCTCGCCGAGCTGTGGCCGCGCATTCGGCAGGATGTCAAGGCGCTCAACCGGCGTGCCGAGGCGCTGCTGGCCAACGCCGACCCGGCTCGCGTCGTCGGCAACCAGATCACCCTCACCACGCCGTACGAATTCCACCGCGACAAGCTGAACTCGGCCGAAATGCGCGAGCTGGTCCAGACGGTCATTGGCCGTCTCGCCGGCGGGGCTGTGGTGGTGGAAACGCGGTTGCCTTCCGAGCTCGGCGTCGCGCCAGCCCCGGCGGCGTTCCCAGCCGCGAATTCTGATCCCGTGCCTGAGTCCGGGCCGACCTCTGCCCCAAGGTCAGATCCAGTCGTCGCCGAGACTCTGGCGCCGCCAGACAACGAGACGCACGACGAGCGCATCCGGATCGCGCTGAACATCTTCGACGGCGAAGTACTCGGCGAGGAGTGAGCGCCGGAGAAGGCCGCAGCGGCCGCCCGCAGCCGTCTCGCATGCCACGCTCGCTGCGTCACGGTGGGGGAGATGGCCACCGCACGGCAGACGTCTATGGCGACCCGATCACTGGCGTGGCGGCCGGCGAAGCAACCGGGGTCGCCGCACTGGCAGCTTGGAACAGCAGCCGTGATTCGTTGGGGGAACTCACCAAGTAGAGATCGAACGACCCGCCATCGTAGCGCGCATCTGTCTCACCGGGAACCGTGCGGATCACCAGCCCCTTGCTCGTCCACCACAGATCGGTCACCGCCTGTTGCTCCGGGATCACCAACTGGTATGCCTTGCCGGTGGCCAATTCGCGCACCCACAAGCTGTGGAAGGCGACTCCCGTCTCCCCCGGAACCGTCACCGGATAGGCGACGGCGGCTCCGTCGGGCGATGGCGCTACCGTGGCGATCTGCGCCACCGGAGCCGCGGCGCCGGCGCTGGCGATCAACTCGCGCCCTTCGCCGTCGGCGCGCACGCGCCACAAGTCCGCGCTGGCGGCCGCCCCGCCAGGGAGCGTTCCCTCGGTGAACAAGAGCGAACGACCATCCGGCATCCAGGCATAGCTCAGCACTGACCGATCGTCCGCCTCCGGCAGCACTGGTTGGGGGGTGGCGGCGGCCGACCCAACGCCGGCAACGTAGAGCGCGCGCGCCCCGTCAGGAGCCCGAGGAGCCAGAAACGCGATTTCCTCACCAGTTGGCGACCAGGTCGCTCCCACCGGCGCCAGAGTCGGCGAGTCGCCGAACACCGGTGTTGGACTCGGTCCTGGTTTGGCCGACAACGTCAGCAGCTCGTCACGAAAGCCGATCAGCAGCTTGTCGCCTTGCGGCGACCAATCGATCGTCTCCGGTTCCGGGGGCGCGTCCGGGAGGGAGCGCCCGATTGCCTCCCGCGCCATCTCGACGGAACCGTCCGGGCGCAAGGTTTTCACCGATGTCGCGCCATCTGCCTCGGCGATCAGCACCGCCACCCGGTCACCGGATGGGGATGGGCTGCTATCGATAATGCGCTGGCCGCTCTCTGGGACGAACACCGGATGCGGCTCGGAGCCATCGGCGCCGATCGTCCATAAGTCGTGGCCGGCGCGGAAAAATACGCGATCCGGCCCACCCCGCGGCGCGATCAAGTCGGCGAAGGCAACCGATTTGACCGGTTCGGGGGTTGCCATAGGCGGTGGTGTGACAGCGAATGCCGTCGGCGTGGCGACCGAGGTCGGGCGCGGCGCATTGGCGAACTGGTGCCCGCCTTCATCGTCGGCACAGCCCGCCAGCAAGAGGGCTATGCAGGCGCCGACAGCGATCGTTGTGAGTCGCCGTGTGCGCCGCACGTCACCGTCGGGGTTGTCTTGGGTCATCCGAGGAATCACGCGCCACCCAGATCGTCGTACGGAGGTCGGCGCGCCGAGGTCTGCCGAACCGCAAAGGCGCGGCCGCGGCGCCACGCTATCGTTCCGTTCGCCGGCTGCCGGACGATTCAGTATATATCACCGTCGGCGCCGCCCGGCGGGCCGATTTTCGGATTCGTTGTGCTAGGATGTCTGATTGTATTGCGGCATTGTGCAACGATTTGGGGGTGATATGCGCCTGTCCCGCGAAGAGGTCGAGCATGTGGCTGATCTGGCCCGCATCGGACTCACGGACGAGGAAGTTGGGCGTCTCCAGGAGGATCTCTCATCGATCCTGGGACACATCGCCGTGTTGCAGCAGATCGATACGGACGCCATTCCCCCCACCGCCCAGGTCATTCCCTTGGCGAACGTGCTGCGCGACGATGTCGAGCGGCCGAGTTTGCCGCGAGCAGCGGTGCTTCGCAACGCGCCGCGCCACGTCGACGGGTTTTTTGAAGTGGATGCCGTACTGGGCGGCGCTGATGAGGAAGCGAGCTGATGGCGACAAGCGGCGAAATGCTGGTCAACCTTTCGGCGGCAGAGGCGCGCCAGCGCCTCGATGCGCGCGAAATCTCCAGCGCCGAACTGACGGAAGCCCATCTTGCCCGCATCGAGGCGCTGGACGGCAAACTCGGTTGCTACCTCCACGTGATGACCGATGTGGCCCGCGCTCAGGCCGATGTGGCTGACCGCCGCATCGCGGCGGGTGAACAATCCGCCATGACCGGCATTCCGATCGCGCTGAAAGACGTGCTCTGCACCGCCGACGCGCCAACGACGGCCGGCTCGCGCATGTTGGAAGGGTTTCGTTCTCCCTACGACGCCACGGTGGTGGCGCGTCTCCGCGCACAGGGCGCCGTCTTTCTCGGCAAGGCGAACACTGACGAATTCGCCATGGGTTCCTCCAACGAAAATTCCGCCTACCGCCGCGTGCGCAACCCCTGGCATCCTGGTCGAGTACCGGGCGGCAGCAGCGGCGGTCCGGCTGCGGCGGTTGCCGCCAGTCTGGCGACCTTGGGATTGGGGTCCGACACCGGCGGTTCGATCCGCCAGCCAGCCAGCTTTTGCGGTGTGGTCGGCATCAAGCCGACCTACGGGCGCGTCTCCCGCTACGGGCTCATCGCCTTCGCCAGCAGTCTCGACCAGATCGGGCCATTTGCCCGCAGCGTCGAGGACGCCGCGATGCTGCTCTCAGCCATCGCCGGTCCGGACCCGAACGACTCCACCTCCGTGCCGCTGGGCGTACCCGACTACCACGCCGCGCTGGGAGCCGACCTGCGTGGTGTGCGCGTCGGCGTGGCGCGCGAATACACCGTCGAAGGAATGGAAATAGGCGTCACGCACGCGGTGAAGCGGGCGATCTCGCGGTTGGCGGAGTTGGGTGCGGAGTTGGTCGACATCAGTCTGCCCCACACCGAATATGCGCTGGCGACCTATTACATCATCGCCCCGGCCGAGGCGAGCGCCAACCTGGCCCGATTCGACGGTGTCCGCTACGGCATGGTTCGGGAGGCGGACACGCTACGCGGAACCTACGAACGAACCCGAGGCGAAGGCTTCGGACCGGAGGTGAAGCGACGCATCATGTTGGGCGCCTACGCGCTCAGCGCCGGTTACTACGACGCCTACTACGTCAAGGCGCAGAAGGTCCGCACCCTGATCAAGCAGGACTTCGATGCGGCGTGGGAGAAGGTGGACGTCATCGCTGCGCCCACCACGCCGACAGTCGCCTTTGCACTCGGGGCGCGCACCGCCGATCCCTACCAGATGTACCTGACCGATATCTTCACCATTCCGGCGAATATGGCGGGCATCCCCGGCGCATCGGTGCCGTGCGGCTTCAGCGAAGGGTTGCCGGTCGGGTTGCAGATTCTCGGCAAGGCCTTCGACGAAGCGACCGTACTGCGTGTAGCCCACGCCTACGAGCAGGCGGAGTTGTGGAGGCAGTTGCGCCCGCAGGTAGGGGCCGCCGCGCGTTGACACGCGACGCGGGGGATTGGTATAGTCCGCCCGGGCCGCTAGCTCAATTGGCAGAGCAGCTGACTCTTAATCAGCTGGTTCTCGGTTCGAGTCCGAGGCGGCTCACCCAAATGCGGAGATCGCGGGCTGACGGACGGCGTTCCGCCGGCCCGTTTTCGTTCTCGCGCGCCGACGGCGCGCTCCATCACGGTGCTTGCCGTGCATTTCCGCATCCCGTGCGGCGCCCCGAACCGAGGCCGTGCCATGCGCGGCGCGTCGTCGCCGATCCTCGGCTCCGCCCTCGCGAACCCACCGCTGGAACCGGGGCGCCATGCGTGCGCGTCGTGCACCGCTCCCGTCCGGTCCACCTGTCGCGCTGCTGCGCCGGATCGAAACGCCGGCGCCGCGCTGCCGGCGGGGCCGGCTTGGGATGCGCGGGAAACGCGGCGCGACAGGCGCAGCTTCTCTCCGGCTAGCGCGCGTCGCCAACCAGCAGTCGCGTTCTTGGCGTGCCCGCCATCCGGACGCGTGGCGACTACATTCATCTCCTGTTGGTAGGACGCCGGCGGAGCATCGCGATGAGCGCCTCCCGCGCCGGGCACGCCAGGCGCCCGGCGTATCTCCGACGCGCCCGGCTGCCCGGCGCGGCTCTCCGAAAATAGCGCGATCGCGATCCGCCGCATCTTGCGCTACGAGCATTCACCGATGAGGACTGTAGTTCTCCGGATCGGTTCCGCACCGCCCTGTTCCTCAATTGACACGCATGGAGTTCCGCCGACGACAGCCGTCGCAGCCGCCGGCCTCTACGCTCGGTGCATCGGAAGAAAGGACTTCCGAACGGTATCCAGAGCGTAGGAGACGGACATGGACAGCGAGCGCTTCGACCGGATCGCGACAAATCTTGGTCAGCCGCAGAATCGCCGCGGTGTGCTGCGCGTGATCGGCGCAGCCCTCCTCGGCGCGGGCGGCCTGACCCTGCTCGCCGAGCGCGACGGCGAGGCCAAGCGGAAGAAGCACAAGAAGCACCGCCGCCACCACAACAAGGACCGCTGTCTGAAAGCCGGCGCTTTCTGCCGGACGGACGACCAGTGTTGTCCCGACAAGACCAATCGCATCTGCGAGGTCGCCTTCAACGCCTCAAACAGCGACACCACGTGCTGCGGCGGCGAAGGAGCGATCTGCGGCGCTCCGAACGAGGACGGAGACCTGACCGCCCCGTTCTGCTGCGCCGGCTACGACTGCCTCGTGGATCCGGGCGCCAACTCCGGTGTCTGCCGCAAGCTCCCCGACGAGGTTTGACCAACATCGAGGCGGCAAACGATGCGAACGGGGCGGGCCCTTTGGCCCGCCCCGTTCGCATCGAAAGTCTGGCCTGCTACGCTACAGGTGGCCCGCCACGCCTGGCGGCGCGCACGATTCGCCGCTCCGGAGCCGCTGGTTGACCGAAAAGCGATCTCGCGAAACCCGAGGCCCAGTCGACTTCCCGGAGTTCGGGCCGGAATTGACCCGCTTGCGAGAATCGCGCGGGCTGAACCGGAAGGAACTCGCCCAACGGGTCGCAATCGACGCCAGCCATGTCACCCGCCTGGAGCGCGGCGAACGGGGAGCCAGCCGGGATCTTGTCGAGCGCCTCGCCCGGGCGCTTGATTTGAGCATTCGCGAGGAGCACGATCTGCTCCGCACGGCTGGCTTCCTCACCGAGCAAGCCGCCGAACTGCTCACCGAACCGGAACTGGGTCGCCTCGCGACCCTCCTGGCGCGGAACGACCTCGCTCCGACGCATCGCACCCTGCTGGTGCGACATCTGCGCCTGGCGCTCGATCACGCCGCCGCGCTCGGCTATCCGGTTTCCGAACCACTAGAAGACATCTGAGTCGATTAGCCGAATGCCTCCGGGCCCTGCCGGCTGCGCGTGCGAACCCGCGTCCAGCGCGCCCGATCCTCTGTATGGCGGTTTCGGATGCTGCGCCCGCCCACCACAATCAGGATGAGCGCAACCACCCCCAACACCTGCGCAACGCCAAACAGGTCGGCTGCCGCCGCCGCGAAGAAGATGGGGATGAAGGCGACCGTATTGGCGATGGTGTAAAACGTCGCGTACACCCGCGCCCGAATATGCTCGTGCGAGCGCTCTTGCAGCACGGTCTGAGCCGGCACCAACACGCACGCGTTGCAGACCCCGAGCAGCGCCGCCAGCGCCCCCACCACGATCGTTTCCAACACCACCGAGGGGGATCGCTGCAGGATCAGCATCAGCACTGGCTTGCTGATCGCCAGGAGCATCAGCACTACTCCGCCCAGCGCCAGCGACCAGTCGATCAGCGCCTCCCGCGGGAAGCGACGGGCGAGGCGCGGCACCAGCAACACCCCCAGCACCACGCCGATACCAGCCGGAGCCACGATGTAGCCGATGTCGTTCTCGGACAAACCGACGATGTTGGTGACGAACTGCGGCCCCAGCGCAGCGACCATCAGGAAGGTGGTTGAGGCAACGGTGAGATAGGCAATAGCCCGCATCAACAGCGGGTCGTTCAGAATGAAGATCAATCCTTCGTGCACATCGGAAAACAGCCGCCGGAACGATGCCCCGGCGGTCGCCTCCTTCGGCAGTTTGGGTTGCTGCGACTTGGGCAAGGTCAGCGTGAGCAATGCGCAGGCGAGAAAGATGACGGCGGTGACGACGAAGAGGAGGTCGACCCCGAGCACCTTGGCGACCACCGGTCCCATCACGGTGAATCCGAGCAGTTGCGCCCCGGTGAAGGTCAGGTTGAACAGCGCGTTGGCCTGCACCAACTGGCCGCGCGGCACCAGTTGCGGGATCATCGCCCCCTGCGCCGGGGCGAAGAACTGACCCGCCGTGCCAAACATGAAGGTGATCGCGTAGTAGGCCGCCAGAATCGACTGGACATGCCATTCCGGGCGAATCAGCACGAACAAAAACACGCCGCCGGCCCGAAAGAAGTTGACCGCCGCCATCAGCAGCTTACGATCGACCCGGTCGGCGACTGCCCCGGCGAATGGCCCAAAGATGATCCCCGGTAGGGAGAACGCCAGAATCACCAGGCTGATGGCGGTGTTGGCTTGCGCCACCTGATGGAGCGCGACCACACTGCTGACGCGCAACAGCAGCGAGAAATCGACCATGCTGTTGGCGGTCTGGGAAACGGCCTGCGCGATCCACAGCCGCAAAAACGGGCCGTTCGCGAGCACCGCCGCGAAGGAACTGTTGTGCTCCGGGCGAATGATGCGCCCGCGCCGGCCCGAGGGAGCGATTACGGCCGCATCCGCGGTCGATTCAGGAGGTGAAGGCGGCGCGGCCGGCGCGCTCACCCCGCTCCCGACTCGGCGCTCGCCGCGGGCGCGGCCGACTCACCTCGGCTGACGACGATTTTCAGTCGCCTCTCCAGCGTGCGGCGCGGCAACAGCACCTTATGAGCGCAACCATGGCAACGCAAGCCGATATCCGCCCCCAAGCGGACGACTGTCCAGTCAGTCGCGCCACATGGGTGGGGTTTACGCAGCCGGACCACATCGCCCAAGCGAAGCTCCAGTGGTTGCGCCGCCGCAGCCTCCGGCACGCTACATCAGACCGGGAATCTTCATGCCCCCGGTCAGGGCGCCCATCTTCTCCTCAGCCAGTGCTGTCGCTTTCGTCATCGCATCCTGCACGGCAACGGTGATCAAATCTTCCAGCATCTCCACGTCCTCCGGATCGACCGCGCTCGGATCGATCTTGATGCCGTGGAATTCCCGCTGCCCCGTCACCTGCGCCGTCACCGCGCCGCCGCCGGCCGTGCCTTCGACGACCGTTTCCGCCAGCTCGCGCTGGATCTTCTCCAGTCGATTTTGCATCTGCTGGATCATCTTCATATTGACCGACATTGGTTGGACCTCCACCGTCGCTAGACCACAGGCTGAACGCCCGCGATGCCAACCCGGCGCGCGACCGGCTCGCGAATGGCCGCGAGTATACCAGTCAGACCGCTCCCGACCGCGCCCGCGCCTTCCATGCCTGCACGCGCTCCAGCATCTCGCGGGCGTTGGCGCGGGAAGCGGCGGTCACCGGCACGCCATCGAGCATCGCCGCCAATTCGTCCACCCGCTCCCGCCCGGCGATTTCGGTCACCCCGGAGACGATCCGCCCGCCGCGGTCGCTCTTGGCGATCCGAAAGTGTGTTTCGGCGAACGCGGCGATCTGCGCCAAATGGGTGATGACGATCACCTGATGATCGGCCGACAGCGACCACAGCTTCTCGCCGACCACCTGCCCGGAGCGTCCGCCGACGCCGACATCCACTTCGTCGAACACCAGCGTCGGCGTCTCGTCAGCGGCGGAGAGGATCGACTTGAGCGCCAGCATCAAACGCGCCGTTTCGCCGCCGGAAGCAACGCGCGCCAGCGGTTTGAGCGCTTCTCCCGCGTTCGGCGCCAACAGAAATTCCACCCGATCGACTCCGGTCGCATCGAAGGCGACCCGCCGTTCGGCGCCCTCGGTGGTGCGGGTCGGCACACCGGTTTCGTCATCCACCTGGGTGATCTGCACCGCGAACCGCGAGCGGCCCATGTTCAGTTCGGCGATGACGCGCTCGACCGCTGCCGCCAGTCGCTCGCCAGCTTCGGCGCGGCGGCGCGAGAGATCGCCGGCGATCGCCCCGGCTTCGGTGAGCAGACCCGCCTCGCGCGCATGCAGCGCATCGAGACTCATCCCCTCTCCCGCCAGATTCTCGAGTTCGCGCGCGGCCGCCTCGCCGAAGGCGATCACATCCTCGATCGTCGCCCCATACTTGCGCTTCAGCCGCTTCAGCTCGTCCAGCCGCTCCTCGACCGAGGCCAGCCGCACCGGGTCCGCCTCGACCGCATCGCGGTAGTCGCGCACTTCGGCAGCCACGTCTTCCAGGAGGAACCCGATCTCGTTCAGCCGCCCGGCGAGCGGTCGCGCAGTGGCGTCCATCGCAGCCATGTCGTCCAGCCGCTGGGCGGCAACCCGGATCGCCTGCAGCGCCGGCAATGCGGGTTCGGTCTCGGATTCGCCTGCCAACACGTCATACGCCTGCGCGGCATCGAGCGTCAATCGCTCGGCATTGGCCAGTACCGACCGTTCGGCCAGCAGCTCGCTGTCTTCGCCGACTCGCAGCGCCGCCCCGGCAATCTCCCCTACCTGAAAGCGCAGCAGATCGGCGCGCTGCTCGCGGCTGCGCGCGTTGGCCGTCAGATCGGTCAGCGTGGTGCGGATCTCCCGAATTTGGCGAACCACCTCGGCCATGCGCGCGCGCTCGCCGGTGAGACCGGCGAAGCGATCGAGCAGCGCGAGGTGCTCCCCCGGCCGCAGCAGCGAGAGGTGGTCGCTCTGTCCGTGGATGTCGACGAGCAATCGACCCAGTCGGGCCAGCATGGAGGCGGTGACCGCACGGCCATTGATGCGCGCCGTACTGCGGCCACTGGCGGCGATCTCGCGCGCAAGAATGAGCGTCCCGTCTTCGGGTTCAACACCCATTTCCGCCAGCGTCTCGGCTGCCTCCGTCCGCTCCCCGAACCTGGCGACATCGAAGGTGGCTTCGATATGCGCCGCCTTCGCTCCGGTGCGAACCATGTCGGAGGAAACCCGCTCGCCCAGCACGGCTCCCAACCCGTCGATCAGAATCGATTTGCCAGCTCCGGTTTCGCCAGTGAGGGCGTTGAATCCGGGCTGGAACGGAATGCGCACCGATTCAATGATGGCGAAATCGCGAATCGCCAGTTCGAGCAACATGACCATGCGCCAGGCAGCAACCCCGGGTTCAATCGTCGCGCCGCAGGAACGCGGTCATGCAGTGGAGACCACCACCGCCCTTGATCAGTTCTCCGATCTCCACCGTGTGGCATTCGACGCCGGCGGCTTCGTAGGTTGCCCGCAACCCGTCGCCGCCAGCCGGCATCAAAATCTTGCCGGGGGCGAGCGCGACGAAGTTCATCGGCAGTCGCTCCTGCGCTTCTCGCTCGTCCGCGACTTCGATAAGCCGAAATCCGCGCTCCTGTAATGTCCGTACGACCTTCAGCGGCGTTCGTCGCGGCCAAACCACGGCGAGGTCGCGATCGAGCACATTCAGCAACCCGTCGAGGTGCATCGCGCCATAGGGCAACCCCACCCGGACTACCTCGCGGACCCCGATCTCACGCAGCATTCGCTCGACCTGGTCGGCGCCTTCCTCGTTCGTCCGCAATCCTTCGGCCAGAAAGCACAGATCGCGGTCGATCCATGACACGTCGGCGCCTTCGAAGGTGGCCCGCCCGTGCACCGTCATCAGGATCGGCACGCCAAGACGACCCAGCGCTTCGGCGACGTAGCGCTCCTCGCCCGCACGCACCGTCGACGCCGGGCGAGTGACGATCGCCCCTTCCGGCGTCATCAGCAGCAGATCGCGCATGAACATCGCATTTGGCTTGTCGGGTCGCGCATTGTCCACATAATGCACGGCTACCCCATACGCGGCATAGGCGGCCGCCATGGCGTCATGCTGGGCGCGCGCCAGCGCCGGGTCGAGATCGGCGCGCATCTGCACCGCCTCGAAATCCTCGATCCCATCCAGTTCCGGTCCCGGTCGGCGCAGCAGCACCGCCCGCAGCCGGCCGCATTCCGAAGCGACGCCCCAGTCTCCCCACGTTTCGGCCATGTCGTCGGTCATGGCCGCGGCGCGCTGCGACCATACGCCGCCCCCGTAGGCGGTAGTGAGCGCCATCCTACGTGCTCCTTCGTCGCTAGTCGGCTGACGCGGCCTGCCGCCAGAGCGCGCGGGCCAGCGCCTCCGGCTTGATCGGAATCGACGTCATCCGCGCGCCGGTCGCATCGCGGATTGCGTTGGCGATCGTGGCCGCACCAGGGATGGCCGGCGGCTCGCCAACTCCCTTGGATCCGTAGGCCCCGTACTTCGACGGCGCTTCGACCAGCATGGTTTCGATCGGCGGAATCATGTGGGCCTTGGGCAGTGCGTAGTCCATCAGGGTTGCCGTCAGCAATTGCCCGTCGGCATCGTAGGTTAGCCCTTCGTAGAGCGCCCACCCGATGCCCTGCGCCACGCCGCCGTGGATCTGCGCTTCGACAGTCGCCGGATTGATCGCATACCCGACATCTTGCGCCGCCACATAGCGAACCACCCGTGTCTCGCCGGTCACGTCATCCACTTCGACTTCGGCGAGATGAACGGCGAACCCGGGAGCGCTCTCCAGAATGGCGCTCGATCCCGTCCCGTAGATCGGAGCGTGGCGGCCGGTGACGCCCATCGTCAAATCGGCGATTTTCTTCAGACTGACGCCGGCTCCCGGCACGCCCCGAACCTTGACCGCACCGTCAACGATCTCCAGATCCTCCGGGGCCGCCTCCAACTGTTGTGCGGCGACATTCAGGATTTGCTGGCGGGCGTCCTCGGCTGCCTGCTTGACGGCGGGGCCGACGGTGTAGGTGATCTTGGAACCGCCGCTGCCTCCGGCAAAGGGAGCGCTGTCAGTCGAGGCGGTGGTGACGGTCACCTCTTCCGCCTGCATCCCGAACGTCTCGGCGGCGATCTGGGCAAATGTCGTATTGGTGCCGGTCAGGTCGACCGAGCCGAGCACGATCGTCATCCGCCCGTTGGAATCCAGCCGGCAAACCGCGGTCGCCGGCTCGACGCCGCCCGGCCAGCCGCCCACCGCCACGCCGACGCCGCGGCCCGCCGCGCGGGCTTGCGCTCGGTTCTGCCATGCTGGGTGGTCGCGCAGCGCTTCCAGAGTCTCCTTCAACCCGATGCGTGGCCACGCGGCTCCGTTCGGCCGCGGGTCACCCTCGACCACGCAGTTGGCCAGCCGCAGATCCAGTGGATCCAGTTTTAGTTCGCGCGCCAACTCATCCATGGCCGATTCGATGGCGAACGAGGCCTGCTGCGCTCCCGGCGCGCGGTACGCACCGGCTCCCGGCTTGTTGGCGAGCGCCTCGCGGCCACGGATCTCCAGGTGGGGCACGCGGTAGTAGCCGCCGAGCAACACCGCGGCAATCTGCAACGGGGAACCACTGCTGGCGCCAGTGCTGAAAACGAGGTTAGCCTGCAGCGCGGTCAGGATTCCGTCGCGCGTGGCGCCCAGCTTGACCTGAATACGGCAATTCGGAGCCGGGTTTCCAGCCAATAGATCGTCCATGCGGGCGAACTGCAGCAGCACGGGTCGCCCCGCCGCCAGGGCAGCGGCCGCCACCAGCGGTTCGATCAGCACGAACTTGCCGCCGAAACCGCCGCCGACCGGCATCGGCACGACTTCGACATCCTGCACCGGGCGTCCAACTGCCTCCGCCACCCGCTGCCGGCAATAAAAAGCCGCCTGCGTGCTGGTGTAGACGGTCAAGCGGCCGAGCGGATCGACATCGACCAGACACGTCTGCGTTTCGATGTAACCCTGGTGAATGGCCTGCGACTCGAAGGTGTGCTCGACGACGACATCGGCGGCCGCGAATCCAGCCGCGATGTCGCCACGGTGAAAGTTCACCGTGTTCGAGACATTGGGCGGCAGATCCTCAGCTTCTTCCACCGCCGACCGGGCGGCGTCAGCATTGTGCATGCTGGCTTCTTCGTCGCCCGACTGACCGCGCGTCTCGCGCACCGGCGGTGCAGCGGGGTCGAGCGCCTGGTCGAGCGTGACCACCGCCGGGAGCGGCTCGTACTCGACCTCCACGGCAGCCACGCCATCCTGCGCGGCGGCATCGCTTTCGGCCAATACCAGTGCGACAAATTGACCGGCGTAGAGCGCCTCGCCGGCGGCGAGCGGGGTTTTCACCGGCTGGCCGTTGGCGTCGCGCGCCAGCGGCAAATCGTCGGCGGCCAACACTGCGACCACCCCCGGAATCGCCAGCGCCGCCGATGTGTCGATGCCGAGAATACGAGCGTGGGCGTACGCGCTGCCGACCGGCCGGGCATAGAGCAAGCCAGGGATTTTCAGATCAGCCGTGTAGCGCTCCTGCCCGGTCAATTTCGGCGGGGAGTCCAGCCGCTTCACCCGCTGCCCAACGGCGCCATGGCCAACCATTCGCTCATCTCCCCGCCCGTTCGGCGCGCGTCTCCGTATGCATCTCGCGGCTCGAGGGCGCGAGGCGCGGCGATTCTAGCATCGGGATCGGAACCGCTCTTCGCGGTGGAACCGATCTCGGCGGCTTACGACTCCGGCTCGCCCTCGGCGGCCAGCACCTCGCTCGGTCCCCATTCGCGCACCCGCAGCGGCTGCGCCTCCATATCGTTCAGGAATCCGAAGCGCTCCAGCACCGCCGCGATCTCGGCCGCGTTGTCTGCTTCCCACAATGAAACGATCCGGTCGTCGTTGAGGTCCGGCGACCATGTTTTGAGCCAGCGGGGTGAAACGCGCTCGGTCAATGATGCTTCAGCGAGCTCGCGCAGTCGCGTCGGCGCGCGCAGGGCCATCTCCTTGTCAGGAGCCGGCGTATGGATCACGAGATAGGTCGCCATCGTTGGATCATCTCCATGCTGTGAGTCGAACCAGCTTCGCCCAGGATGCTTCGTTGGATTGCGCTAGAGCAGTCAGGCGACGTCATGAGCTTTGGCAACTTCGGCGGGAGTCGCCGCGCCAGTCGCCCCGGCTAGTTTGGCCGGAGGCACGTCTTGTTCGGTCGGCTTCGTTCCGCTCGCGCCAATCTCGGTCGAAGTGAATGCGCGCTCGGAACCGTCGCCGTCGAGTCGCACCGTCATCCGATCGCGCGATGGCTGGATCGCAACCACCAGACCCGGTCCATCCGGCGACTGCACCGGCTCACCCAGCCGAGGCCTGCGCGCCTTATTCAATTTGTAGTGCACATTCTCAGTGGAGGGGCAGCATCGCACCCGATCGCGGAGGCTGGCGAGAGCGTCTGGCTCGAGCGGCGGATGCCGTGGGATCGCTGCATCCTCCGCCATCCTGGGAACCGCTCGTTGCCGCGAGGCGCCGTCAGGCGTATGCCGATGGCCGCCGCTGCCGACCAACCGCGTCTCGTCGCGCGCTTGCCGTTCACCGGTGCGAACCGCCTCCGTCGAGCCGCGTGCGAGCGCATCTATTCGCTCGATATCCTCGGCTGGCGCCCGCCGTAGGCCGTGCGCCGGCAGGTCCCCAAGCGAATTGCGCGCGACCTGACCGGGAGCGACGACGATATGGCCAACCTCGTAGCCGGCGGCGGTTTCGACCGCCACCCACTCGCCGACGGCGAATGCCTCGGCGCCCACGCTGACGTAGCAGATGCGCCCGGACCCGCCGGAGCGCACGCCGACCACGTGGTCCGCCGCTCCGTCGCTCACCGCAGCGGCCAGATCGGGAGCTACTGGCTCCGGACCTTGTCCGATCAGTTGCGCGCCGTTGGGTTCGGCCATTCCGCCACCATCCCTTCCAGCGCCAACCGGGGGCGGACGTTCGCCTCCAGATCGGCGAGACAGCGCTGAACCGACGTCACAGCGCGGCAAACGCCAGCCAGATCCCACCCGGCCGCCAAGCGTTCCAGCCGCCCCTGCTCCCGCTGGTACGTGATGGCGCCAGGTGCGCCACCGCTCATCAGCAGTAGATCGCGCCAGATCCCCAGCACTGTCTCCACATCGGCGAAAACGAGATCGCGCTGTTTGCTGAAGGCGTCCCCGCGCTGCACCGCGCGCACCAGACGGTCGTAGGGCGATCCCTCGACCCAGGCTAATGCATGCTCGACCCGCTCAGCGTGGGCGCGCAGCATCTTTTCGTCACGCGCGGCATGAATCGCCCAGCCTGGGCGCCCCTGCGCCAACAGCGCGATCTCGCGCGCCCGGTCCGGCGCCGCGCCGGATGCTTCCAACCCCGCGGTGATCGCCCCGACGCCGACCGGTCGCAATTCGATCGTCTGGCAGCGTGACCGAATCGTCGGCAGCAGTGCTTCAGCATCGTCCGTCAGCAGCAGCAGAGTTACCGCCTGCGGCGGCTCCTCCAGCGTTTTCAGCAGCGCTTCCTGCGCCGGCTCCTGCATGGTTTCAGCGTCGTCCACGATGATGATCCGCCGCGCGGCTTCCATCGGGCGCAGCGCAGCCCCGGCTCGCAACCGGCGCACGGTGTCGATCGTCAATGTCGTGTTCTTCGTGCCGCGCTTCTCGGCTTCGGCGGCTTGGCCGGCGAGATCGAACACCTGGACGTCGGGGTGCGCGCCACGCACTACGTTGCGGCACGCGCGGCAGACTCCGCAGGGAACCGAGCGGTCGGGGCGTTCGGTCGGGCAAAGCAGCGCCTGAGCGAATACGGTCGCCAGCGCGCGCTTGCCGACCCCGACTGGTCCGGCGATCGCATAAGC
>JADLCW010000339.1 GCA_020847015.1 Thermomicrobiales bacterium
CATGTCCCTCAAGATCGAAACGACCGACTGGGGGTTGCATCCGGTCGTCATCTGCGACCAGTGTGGCGAGCCGATCCACGATGCTCGCGAGGGCAATTTGCATTGGCAAGCCGATGCCGACGAGGCGCCGGAGCGCCGGTTCGCATTTTTTACGCATAAATGGTGCTGCGCCGCGTTCGAGCAGGGGCGCGGCGGCGCGGCGAGTTGGTACGCTATGGAACTGAGCGATCTGCTGCCCGGCTTGGCTGCCTCGTTGCGCCCGGGAGCCAACGCCAATAGGGGATGGCCAGAGTAGCAGGCAGGGCGCCCGACCCGGTCGTAGCCACTCCCGCCCTCACGCGCGGTGACGACTGCGCCCAGGCAGACCAACCAGAACGCGATCGCCGCCGCCCGACCTATGCTTGCCGGTTCCGGTCAACTCCAGACCGCCCAGGCCAGCGAAGCTGAATCGCCGGCAATTTGGCCTCAGTCTTGCCGGCCGCGGGGCCGCAGGGGCGCGAACCGTTGTGACGCCGCGCGGCGATGGTTGGCGCGCACGGCCGCGAATGAGGCGGAAGAATGGCGACCCGGTAGCGGATCGATGACGCCGCCGACGAATGACGCCCGCGTCGCGATCGTCGTCCAATCACGCCGCCGCAGCGCAATATCCGCCGCTTGCCCGGCGCTCAAATCGACAGCCAGCAATCACCCGGCTCCCGATATGCCCTCGACCGCCCCGCACGAGCGGCGAACGCGCAGCTCGAAATCGAACACCAGGCAGCGCGGATGGTCGCGCCGACCCGAGATGCGCTCGAACAGCAGGCGGGCCGCCGCGTCGGCCATGCGGCGCACCGGCTGCGCCAGCGCCGTCAACGGCGGGTCGAGCAATTCGGCCCAGAACGGATCGTCGAAGGTGATCAGGGCGAGATCGTCCGGCGCCCGCAGCCGCCGGGCGCGCAGCGCCTGCAGCACCCCAACTGTCATCAGATTGTTGGCGACGACGAGAGCGGTGACGTCGCCGGCATCGAGCAACTGCTCGGCGGCCAATTTGCCGCGGTCGATGCGAAATTCGCCGTTGGCGAGTCGGGGCTCGAGACGAGCTTCCGTCATAGCCGCCACATAGCCGGCGGCGCGTTCGGCGCCGGTTTGGGTGTCCGGCCGGCCGCCGACAAAACCGATCGCGCGATGACCGTAGGCGATCAGGCGACGAGTCGCCCGCAGCGCGCCGTCGGCATTGTCGACGATGACGGCGTCGGCGGTCGCGTCATCCACCATGCGGTCGAAGGCGACCACCGGGATGCCGAGATCGCGCAACCGGGCGATGCCGTCCGGCGCCGGATTGGCGGGCACCAGCACGATGCCGCGTACCCGTTCGGCCGCCAGCATCTCCAGATACGCCCCCTGTTTTTCTGGCGTCTCGTCGGAGTTGCAGACCAGCACCCGGAAACCGCGAGCGAAGGCCGCGTCTTCCACCGCCCGCACCATTTGGGCGAAGTGCGGGTTTTCGATGTCGGAGACGACGACCCCGATCGTCTCGGTCACTTGACGGCGCAGATTGCGGGCCAACCGGTTCGGCCGATAGTCGAGATCGGCCACGGCCTGCAGCACGCGCTCGCGGTAAGCCGGCTGCACCCGCTCGGACCCGGAGAGCACGCGCGAAACGGTCGCCGGGGAGACACCAGCGCGCGCGGCCACCGTTTTGATCGTGCTCACGTCGGTCCCGGCTGCACGCGGGTGTCCTTTCCGACTTCGACGGCTTCGTCGCCGGCGGGCGCCGCTCGCGCAGCCCCACCGCGGAGATTGGGCGACCCGGCGTCCGCCAGGTCGCCCGCGTGCGCGCCGCCGGCCAAGAAGTCAGCGGCGCGGATCCAACGCGCTCAGCGCTTGGGGTGGCGGCGGAGCCGCCGTACTTCTCGAGCATCTCCTGGGCATTCTCCGGAGTCACCTGCTCGGTTTCCAGAACGACTTCGGCCGGCGGCGTGACGCCGTCTTCCAGAATCTGGACCGTGTAATCGATCGCTTGCGCGCCGCCGGTCGGGTAGACGTAGGTGACGTCGATGCGGCCATCGAGCACGGAGCGGATACCGCCGTCCGGCGTCGGCAAGCCGTCGATGCCGATGAAGAGCATGTCGTCGAGATTGAGACCGGCGTTCTGCGCCGAAATGATCGCCGCTTCGGCCATCGGGTCATTGTGGGCATAGACCACATTCACATCCGGATTGGCCTGGAACATCGACTGCGAGACCGGGATCGCCTTCTCGCGCAGCCAGTCGGCGTTTTGCTGGGCGATGATCTTGACCGCCGGGTTGCCGGCGATGCCTTCGCGGAAACCGTCGCCGCGCTCCTTGGCCGGGGTCGAGCCTTCCAGCCCGCGAATCTCGATGACATTGCAGGGATCGAGCGTGTGGTCCGCGCAATACTTGGCGGCGTATTCGCCGGCCTTCTTGCCGATGGCCTGGTTATCGGCTCCGATCCACATCGTGAACTGGTCGCCGTTGACCTTGCGGTCGAGCACGATCACCGGCACGTTCTGGGCGCAGGCCTTGGCGACCACGTCGGTGAGCGGGGCAGCCTCGTTGGGAGAGATGATCAGCAGATCGATGCCCTGCTGCAGGAAGTTCTCGACATCGGCCACCTGCTTGGCGTTGTTCTGGGCAGCGTCGGCGAAGACGACTTCCAGTTCCGGATGCGCCGCGGCGGCCGCGGCGATCTGGTCGTTCATCGCTTGCCGCCAGGGTTCGCCCTTGTTGGCTTGCGACATGCCGATCAGGTACGAATCCTTTTTGGCGATGCCGCCTGCGGGGATGCAGGTGCCGGGTCCGGCCGCCGCGGCCTCGCCGGCGGCCGGCGTGCCTTGGGCGGACGCCATGGCGACGCCCCCGAACGCCAGCGTCAGCGCCAGCGGCGCGACCAGAAAACGGTTCAACATTGTCATCATCGACCCTCTTCGAACGGTTCGGCATGGTCCGGCGCGTTCGTTCCCGTTCCCGAGCGCGCGGCCGGGTGGACCCCGAATCGACCCCGCCGGTCGCGATGCCGGCCGGTTCCTCGCGGCGATCGCGCTCATCGTCGCTGCCGCTGAAGAATGACGGCCAGCACGATGATGATGCCCTTGAGGATCGCCTGATATTCGGACTGGATGTTGCGCAGTCCGAGGATGTTGTCGAGGATGCTCAGCGTCAGCGCTCCGATCATCGACCCGACGATGGTGCCGACGCCGCCCATCAGACTGGTGCCGCCGATGACGACAGCGGCGATGGCGTTCAGTTCGTAGCCATTGCCGTCGATGTGGCTGCCCTGATTGACCAGCGCCGCGTGCAGCAGCGCCGCCAGCCCGGCCAGCAGCCCGGAAGCGGCGAAGACGACGATCTTCACTCGGTCGACATTGACGCCTGAGAGGCGCGCCGCCGTCTCGTTGCCGCCGACGGCGTAGACGTGGCGGCCGAATCCGGTGCGCCGCAAGAGAAACGACGCGATCACCCCCACCCCCAGGAAATAAAACACCGGGGCCGGCACTTGCAATCCGAACACCCCAAGTTCGCCGCCGAAGATCGCCTTGAAGCTGGTCGGCGCCATGCCTGGGCCGTCGCCGAAGGCGAGCGGGATGGCGTAGCCGCCCGACCACAGCGAGGCGATGCCGCGCGCCACCCCCAGCATCGCCAACGTCGTGATGAACGACTGGATGTTGAAGCGGGTCGAGACCCACCCGTTGACGAACCCGACCAGGCCACCCACCGCGAGCACCAGCACCACGGTCGGGATCGTGCCGAGTTCGTTGCGGGTCATGAAAGCGGCTGCCCCCACCGCGCACAACGCCAGCACCGCGCCGACCGACAGATCGATGCCGCCGGTCAGAATCACCAGCGTCATGCCGACGGCGATGATGCCGTTCTCGGAAGCGAAGCGGACGATATTGAGCAGGTTGCGCGGTTCCAGAAATACGTTGGAACCATTGCGCACCGGCGACAACGCGGCCGCCAGCACCAGAATGACGATCAACCCGAACACGCTCTGGAAGCGCAGCAGCACCGCCCAGATGCGCTCGGTGCGCTCTCGCCGCAGCGGACGCCGCTCGATCGTGGCCTGCGCCATCGATTCGCTCCGTGGCCTAGGCCGCCCGGGCGCGCTGCCGCGCCGTGGCCGCTTCCATGATCCGTTCCTGGGTCGCTTCGTCCCGTGACAACTCGGCGGTGAGACGCCCTTCGCACAGCACGAGAATGCGGTCGCACATCGCCAGCAGTTCCGGCAGTTCCGAAGAGGCGATGACGATGCCGGCGCCGTCTTGCGCCAACTGACAGATCAGCGCGTAGATCTCCGCCTTGGCTCCAACGTCGATGCCGCGGGTCGGCTCATCCAGCAGCAGCACCTCGGGGCGGGTCAGCAAACATTTGGCAAGCGCCACCTTCTGCTGGTTGCCGCCGGAGAGCTTGTCGACCTGCACGGTCGGCGCGGGAGTCTTGATCCGCAGCCGCTCGATGGAGTCGCGCACGGCGGCGTTCTCCTGCCGCTGACGAATGATGTCCAGTCGCAGGAAGCGCCCGAGCGCGGCCAGCGTCATGTTGTGGGCGACCGACAGCATCAGAATGAGACTCTGGGTCTTACGATCCTCGGTGACGAAGGCCAGCCCAGCCCGAATGGCGTCGCGCGGGGTGGCGATGCGCCGCTCCCGCCCGCCAAGGGTGATGC
>JADLCW010000340.1 GCA_020847015.1 Thermomicrobiales bacterium
AACGATCTCCGCCGAGCGCGAAGATCTGGACTGTACTTGCTTCCGGGTCGACCAGCCAATACTCGAGCACGCCTGCGGTGGCGTAGAGCGCAAACGTGCGGATGCGATCGATCGATCGGGCGCCGGGAGAGAGAATTTCGACCACCAGATCGGGCGCGCCGGTGATGCGACCGTCGGGAGCGAAAATGCCGAGCCGCTCCGTCCGAATGAACAACACGTCCGGCTGGACCGCGTCGTACGGCGTGAGCCGCACGTCGAGCGGCGCTCTATACATCTCGCCGGCATCCTGCGCATCGGCCGCATCCTCGATGAGGCGGGCGATACGGCCGATTAGTCGCTGGTGGATGCGGACCGGCGACGGCGCCACGATCAACTCCCCCCCGATGATCTCGCGCTTCTGATTGTCTTCCGGGAAGGCGAGCAAGTCCTCCCAGGTCAAAGGCTCACCGTCTTTGAGCTTGACGGACATGGCGCACTCCTTTGGTCCGCCGTTCGTCTCCACGATCGAACATTACGAGGAAGACTCCAGGTCGACAAAAACCCAACCGGGATCGACGATCAACCCCGGCAACACGCGAGAGGCGACGCGCCCCGCGGCGCCGGCCGGGAGTTGCGTGTAGCGGTCGCCCTCCAGGGTGAAGATCTGGAGCGATCGCATCTCGGGGTCGACCAGCCAGTACTCGGGCACGCCCGCATCCGCGTAGAGCGCAAACTTGCGCACACAATCGATTGACCGGGAGGTGGGCGAGATCACTTCGACGACGAGATCGGGGGCGCCGGCGATGCGCGCATCCGAGGTTAGCAAACTCCGAAAACGGTCGGCACGGATAAAGAGCACGTCCGGTTGTGTCACGTCGTACGAGGAAAACCGAACATCTATCGGAGACGTCATGACCTTGCCCGCTTGTCTGGCGTGCGCGAATGCGTAGAGGCGACGGTAGATAGCCAGAACGACTTCCTGATGCCAAACTGAGGGCCCCGGCGACACGATCAGCTCACCTCTGATGATCTCGCGCTTCTGATTGTCTTCCGGGAAGGCGAGCAAGTCCTCCCAGGTCAAAGCGCGCGGTTGCTCGAGTTGCGATGGCATACGGCTCTCCTTCAGCCCGCAACCTCAGTCCGCCACCCCGACCAACTCGTCCGCCGGCGCGGACGCCCCCGGCAGCGGCGCGATCGGCCGCACCGTGACCCGGTTGGAGTGGAAGGTCGATTGCCCGGCCAGATCGCCCAGCGCGTCCGGAGCCGTCCAGCTCACGGTGCGCCCGTGCGGCGAGCGCGAATGCCAGCGCCCCTTGGGGGAGACGATCACGCCCGGCCGCACATCGTCGGTGACGACCGCCCGCAGCACGCACCAGCCGCGCGCGTTCTCCACGAGCACCTCCTGCCCGTCGGCGATGCCGCGCGTAGCCGCGTCGGCCGGGTGGATCTCCAGGAATGGGACGCCTTCCTTCGCCTCCAGCGCCTCCTGATTGGCCATGCTGGTGCTGACGAAATGGTGAGCGGCGCTGCAGAGCAGCGTCAACGGCGCGTCCGGCGCATCGCCGGTAGGGTTGGCGACGAATTCGGCTGGCTCGATAGAGTCCGGCAGCGGATCCAGCCCCAGCGCGGTCATTTGGTCGCAACGCAATTCGACCTTGCCCGAGGGCGTCGGAAAGACGCCATCGGAGAAGGGAACCCAGTCGGGATCGGAGAAGGCGTAGGCAACCGTGCCTTCCTCCTGCAGCCGCTCCAGCGTGACCCCGGTCAGCAGCGGATTGGTGGCGCGGGAGGCGTCCAGCACCTCGCGGATGACCGTCTCGGCGTCGGCGCGCAGCCATGGCTCGTCGTAGCCCATGCCGGTCGCCAGCAACCGCATCACGTCCCAGTTGGATTTCGCCTCGCCCAGCGGCGCGATGGCCGGGGCGTTGTATTGCAGATGGCGTTGACCGTAGGGGCGGTGCAGATCGGTCTGCTCCAATTGCGTCGTCGCCGGCAGCACGATGTCGGCGTAGCGAGCGGTGTCAGTCATGAACTGCTCGTGGACGACGGTGAACAGATCCTCGCGCAGCAACCCGGCGATGGTGCGGCCGCTGTTGGGAGCGGAAGCCGCCGGGTTGGCTCCGAACACGTAGAGACCCATCACCGGCGGGTCGGCCGCCTCGCCCAGGAGCGCGGCTCCGAGACGGTTCATGTTGATGACGCGCGGCGTCGGCGGGCATTCGGCAGCGTGGCCAGCAGCGGCCGCATCCCACGGCGCGTAGTCGCTGGTGGAGTAGTAGACGCCCCCGCCGCGCACGCCGATCTGACCGGTGACGGCGGCGAGGCAGCACAGCGCCCGAATGGTCTGACCGCCGTTGGCGTGGCGCTGCATGCCGTCGGCGAACTTGATGATGGCCGGTTTCGTCGTGCCGAGCCGCCGCGCCAGGGCGACGATCGTCTCGGCCGGAATGCCGCTGATGGCGGCGACCCGCGCCGGATCGAACTCGGCGGCGCGATCGCGCAACGCCTCCCAGCCGTGACCGTGGGCGCGCAACCACGCCTCGTCATGCAAATTTTCGGCGAAGAGCACATGCATCAATCCCAGCGCCAACGCTCCGTCGGAAGCCGGGTTTGGCCGCAGATGCAGATCGGCGCGGCGGGCGGTGATGGTGCGGCGGGGGTCGATGACGACCAGATACGCGCCGGCTCGCTGCGCTTCTTGCAGGAAGGGCATCACGTGCGGGTTGGTGCTGGCCGGGTTGTGACCCCAGACGACGATCAGTTTGCTGTCGCGCAGGTGATCGGCGGGAGGCGCCCAGCGCGCGCCGAGGGTGAACGAGACAGCCGCTTCCGCCGCCGCGCCGCAGATGGACCGCTCCAGTCCGCTGGCCCCCATCCGGTTCCACAACCGTTGGTTGCTGATGCCCATCTGCACCAACCCGAGGGTGCCGCTGAAGCTGTACGGCAGGATGGCGGCCCCGCCATGGGCATCGATGATCTTCGTCCAGCGCCCGGCGATCTCGGCGATGGCCTCCTCCCAGGTCACGCGCTCGAAGCGTCCCTCGCCCTTCGGTCCGATCCGACGCAGCGGGTGGAGCAGGCGGTCGGGGTGATAGACGCGATCGAGATAGGGGCGCACCTTGGCGCACAGCCAACCCCGCGTCATCGGATGATCGGGGTCGCCCCCGATGCGAATCGCGCGCCCATTCT
>JADLCW010000341.1 GCA_020847015.1 Thermomicrobiales bacterium
ACGACCAGCTCGACCGTGTTCACCGCGCCGTCCGCCAGCGCGAGCGGAGCCTGGCCGGCGGCCAGACTCGGCTCGGTTCCGATGCCGAACGTCCAGCCGCCGGAGCTATCGAACATGAGACGGTAATGGCGACCGTCGGGTTGGTCGCGGAATGCGAACCCGGCATCCCACGATGCGTCGCCATCAGGTACGGCCCAGCGCACGCGAGCGGCGAAATCGGCCAGCGCTGTCCCGGCTCCGATCAGCGCGGCCTGGTCTCCGACCGGGTCGAGCGTCCCGGCGAGGGGGCCGGCGACTGGGGTCGCCTCGCGGGCGGTCGCGATCGCGGCGGCGAACGTCGCGGCATCGAACGAAGCCGGCTGGGCAGTCAGCGGCCAGACGGTGAACCCGGTCACGGGAGTGACCGCGCCGGCGACGACATCTTCCGTGAAGAATCCGGACCCGGCCCGCACGTCGCCCGCGGCCAGCCGCGCCGACAGGTCGAGATCGGCGATGAAGACGCCGTTCACGGCGAAGCCGCCACGACCGCCTTGGGCGACGAGGTCGATGGTGTTGGTTTCGCGGACTCCGGTCGCCAGGCCGGAGACGTGGCCAGAAGCGACCGCGGGACCAGATCCTTCGACCAGGCGCCAGGCGCCATCCGAATCGACGATCAGTCGGTACCCCGCGTTCGTCGCGGTCCGGCGGAAGGCGAAGCCAATGTCCCAGGCGCGGTCGGTCGCGGCGTAGGGGTTCTCAAAGGTGGCGCTGGCGGCGAAATCGGCCGTCTCGACATCGGATGGCAGCGTCACGAGCGCGTCGGCGTCCAAGGTCAACGCGCCTTCCAGCGGTCCGGCCAGCGGTTCCGCCAGTTGAGCGGTGAACAGCCGCTCGGTGAAATCGGCCGACGCCTCGGTGCGGTCGCCCGGCAGCACGATGGCGTCGATGACCGGGCGAGCGAGCGCCAAACCGGATTCCAGATCGCTGCGGGTCGCGACGAGCGTGGCGAGTACGACGGAATCCTGATCCAGCCGGCGGCAATCGACATAGAAGGCCAGCCGAACCGACCCGCCCGCGCTCAGCGCGAGCGTCAGAGCGCGAGCGTCGATGGCGCGATCGACCCCGCCTGCGGCAAGATCGGGGATCGGTTCGATGTCGCTGACATTCGCAGCGCGCGCCATATCGTCGAATTCGCCTTGCACGCACGCCCCGGCATCGCCGCCGTAGCGGCGGGCGCCCTCGATGAAGAGTTGGTTGCTGCCGTTGGTGAGCACGATGCGGTCGAGCGCGTGGGGTCCGTCGGCGACCAGGGTTTCGCCGTCGTCGATCGTCCAGACCGCCGGATCCCAGGTCACGGAGTAGCCATAGGTGGGGCTGGTGGAGCTGGCGGGCGTCTGCGCCCGCGCGACAGGGGCGAGGAGCGAGACGATCAGTCCGAGAAGCGCCAGGATGGTGACTTGCCGTCGCATCGCCGCGTCCTTCCGCTATGGCGCCTTCATTTCGAAGGGCAAGTCGATAGTAGCATCGGAGCGGGATGAGGGAAACATAACGCGAACGCCGGGAACCGCTGGCTCCCGGCGTTCGGTGTTTTCTGGCGAGGAGAGGAGCATCTCAGTCGCGCGAGGTGCGCCCGATCAGGGTGACGTAGTAGAGCAAGGTCAGCAACGAGGCGGCGAAGCTGGCGACATAGGTCCAGGCTGCGGCGTCCAGCATGCGGCGCACGCCCTCGGTTTCGATGCCCTGCCCGGCCCCGCCATCGGTGATGCCCAGATGCGCCAGTTGCTGCTTGGCTCGGCGCGAGGCGTCGAACTCGACCGGCAACGTCACCAGCGCAAACACCGTAGAGAGGGCGAACAATCCGACCCCCACCCAGGCCAGCGTGGTGAGGGACAGGAACAACCCCGCCAGCAGCACGAAGATGCCGAGGTTGGAGCCGATGCTCACCAGCGGCACGATCGCCGTGCGCAATTGCAGCGGCGCGTACGCCTTGGCGTGCTGAATGGCGTGACCGACCTCGTGGGCGGCGATGCCCATCGCCGCGATCGAGGCCTGACCGTAGACGCTCTGCGACAACCCCAGCGTTCGCTTGCGTGGATCGTAATGGTCGCTCAACTCGCCGGGAATCGCCTCGATGGCGACATCGTAGAGTCCGTTCGCATCGAGGATGCGGCGCGCCACCTGGGCGCCCGTCATGCGCTCGTCGTTCGGAATCTTGCTGTACTTGGCGTAGGCCGATTTCACCTTGTTCTGCGCCCAGAGCATCAGCAAGAGCCCGGGGATCATGAACAACAGATAATTTGGATCGAAGAAGAACATTCGCGATTCTGCCCCTTCTCGCCCGGCATCCGCATTCCCGCCCCGACCGCCCTGGTCGGCGCGGCGGACGCCCGGGGCCACGGGCGATGCACTCGCCCACACATATTTTACGATAACGCGGCGGCGTCGGTCTTCTTGCGTCCGGCCCCACGCGGGCTTCGCCAAAACGCTACCCTAGCGGCCAGCGTCGCGCCGCCGCTCGCCGGATCGGGAGGATTCCGCACTCATGATGACGTCAGCTGCCGCGGGCCCGCCGGTCTCAGGGACGCTCGCGCCGCTGCCGGATTGCGACCGGATCATCGCGCCCTATCTGGACGCCGCGCTTGCCGCGCTCGATGGGCCGGCGCCGCTGCTGGCCGGCATGGCTCGCTACCATCTCGGCCTGGTCGACGCCGCGCTGGAACCGCTGCCGCCCGGCGGGGCCGACCGTGGCAAACGGATTCGTCCGGCCGTGGCGCTGTTAGCCGCCGGCGCGGTCGGCGGCGATCCGGCGACGGCCGCTCCGCTCGGGGCGGCGCTGGAGCTGCTCCATAATTTCACGCTCGTCCACGACGACGTGCAGGACGAGAGTCCGACGCGCCGCCACCGGGCCACGGTGTGGCGGCTGTGGGGTATTGGGCAGGCGATCAACGCGGGCGATGCGCTCTTCGCCGTCGCCCACCTGCCGCTGCACCATCTGGTCGAGGTCGGGGCGGACCCACGCTTGACGCTGCGCCTGCTGGACGCCTTCGACCGCATGACGGTCGCCATCGTGCAAGGGCAAACACTCGATCTCGGCTTCGAGGGGCGCTCCGATGTCGCTCCGGACGACTACCTGCGCACGATCGAGGGCAAAACCGCCGCCATCGTGCGCTACGCGGCGTGGGCCGGAGCCTTGCTCGGCGGAGCCGACGAGCAACGCGCCGAGCGCTTCGCCGCCTTTGGGTTGGCGCTCGGCATCGGATTTCAGATTCGCGACGACGCCCTCGGCATCTGGGGCGCGCCGGAGGAAACCGGCAAAGCCCCCGCCGACGACATCCGGCGGCGCAAACAGAGTTTGCCGATCCTGCTGCTGCGCCAGCGTCTCGATGATGCCGGCCGCGCCGAGCTGGACGCGCTCTACGCCGCGCCCGTCGTGGACGCCACCGGAGTCGCCCGGGTGCTGGAGCTGCTGGATGCGGCCGGGGTGCGGCATGCCATCGCCGCCCAGGTGGCCGACCACCACGACCGGGCGCGGGCCGACCTGGACGCGGCGGCGGTTCCCGGTCCAAACCCCGCCCGCGACCGCCTGCGCGCGCTGGTGGATCGGCTGGCCGATCGCGCCGGCTGACGCGCGGCGACCACGCGGCAACACCGCCGCGCCGGCGACCTCCGGGTGCTGCATCTGGCCGCCTGGCCATTGCCGCCGGCGAAACGCCGGCGGCCGGTGCGAGCGCACCCGATGCCGGCGTCCGAGGTCGCATCGAGCGGTTCAACCCGGCGGCGCCGGGAGTTCGGGGGACGACCCGGCGGGCGGCGTGGTCTGACCGAGGCGGCGCGCCGCGCGGCTGCCGCGCGCGGCGGGGACCGCGGTCGGCGGCAGACTGAACCACACTTCGGCGCCTTGGCCGAGCGCGCTGCGCAGTCCGATCTTGCCGTCGTGCGCCACCACGATCGCTCGCGCAATGGCCAGCCCCAACCCCGCCCCGCCCGATCCGCGAGAGCGCGCGCCATCCGGTCGGTAGAAGCGATCGAACACGCGGTCCGCTTCGGTCTGATCCATGCCCACCCCGGTATCGACGATCCGCACCGTGGGTCGGCCCGCCTCCATCCGCACCCAAGCGACGACGGAGCCGCCGGCAGGCGTGCAGCGGATGGCGTTGTCCACCAGGTTGCGCACGACCGAGCGAAGCTGGTCCGCGTCGCCAATGATGGGAACCGGTTGCGGCGTCTCCAGCGTCAACCGCACTCCGGCGGCGCTCGCCAGCGCCTGCATCGGCTCCACCGCGCCACGCACGACCGCCGCCAGATCGCATGGCTCCATCACCACGCCGACCCGTTGCGCATCGACCCGGGCCAGAAACAGGAGATCGTTGACCAGCCGGCTCATCTGATCCACTTCGTCGATGACCGCGTCCAGTTCGATATGCACCTCGGAGTCGGGCGCGGCCAGCCGCTGCGCCAGCTCGGTGTTGGCGCGGATCACCGCCAATGGGGAGCGCAGCTCGTGGGACGCATCGGCGATGAAGGCGCGCTGGCGGGTGAAGGCGGTTTCGATGGGAATCATCGCCCGGCGCGCCAGAAACAACCCGGCCGGGATGGCGATGACCAACCCCAGCACGCCCGCCGCCAGTGTGCCCCACCCGATCAGGCGCACCTGCACGTCGTGCCGCACCGTGCCTTGCGCCACCTGAATGGCGCCGATCACGCGGTCGCCCTCGCGCACCGGCTGGGTCAGCATGCGCAGCGTCGCGTCGTCGTCGAAGCGAACATCGCGCAGATCGGCGGACCCGCGCAGCGCCCGCGCAATGCCCGGTTGATAGGGCAAATCCTGCATTGGGAAATCGACCGGACTTTCGACGACGCGACCCGCGGCATCGACCACGAGCAGCAGCTCGCTCCCGCTCTCGATCAGCGATTCTTCCATGTGGTGACGCTCTTTTTCGGCGTCGTGGCGCTTCTTGTCCGACGTGTAGGTGGGCATCGGCGCCGGGGTCGGCAGCGGGGCCGGGCCGGCGAGCACCGGCCCCCACACCAGTTGCGCCGCATCGGCGCTGTCGGCGAGATCCTGATCGAGTTCCGCTTGCAGACTGCGCGATGAGAAAAGAAAACTCAGCCCCGCGACCCCGCCGATGACCACGGCGACCACCAGCGCATTCAGCAGCGCCAGCCGCCGCTCCACCCCACGGGTCATCGGGCTGCTACCCGGGGCCAAGCGCGTATCCAGCGCCACGCACGGTGCGGATCACCGAGGGGCCATCGGCGCGGTCGAGTTTGCGCCGCAGGTAGTGGATGTACAAATCCACCACGTTGCCTTGCGGGTCGGCGTCGAACCCCCACACCCGCTCCAACATCTGGTCGCGGCTGAGAATCTGGCCGCGATGGCGGGCCAGCAGTTCCAGCAGCGACCATTCTTTGGGACTGAGATCGACCGGCGCTCCGGCGCGCTCCACCGTGCGGCGGGCGAGATCGATGCGCACGTCGCCCACATCGACCACCTCGGGGGCGATGGGTCGCTCGGAGCGCCGCGCCAGCGCTCGCAGGCGGGCCAGCAGTTCGGCGAAGGCGAATGGTTTGGGCAGGTAATCGTCGGCGCCGGCATCGAGCCCGTGCACGCGCTCGTCCAGATCGCCCAGCGCGGTCAGCATCAGCACGGGCGTATCGACCCCTTCGTCGCGCAGCGCACGCACCACCGAGACGCCGTCGCGCTTCGGCAGCAGGCGATCGAGCAGGATCGCGTCGTAGGCGCCGCTCAGCGCCAGGTCGAGTCCGGCTTCGCCATCGTCGGCGAGATCGGTTTCGATGCGCTCTTGCGCCAGCACGCGCTGGACGATGGAGGAGAGTTTGGGGTCGTCGTCGACGAGGAGAATGCGCATGGGGAGCCTCGACGAGTCACCAGTCGTCAGTCATCAGTCGGGAATCGAGGAGAAGATTTCGAGACGATCGAATCAGCGGTGCGCGCGACAAAGGTACCGCGTTGTGGACCATCGAGCGAATCGCGCGTTCACTGGCGCGGTCGTGACAGGTTCCGGGCAACTCTGTCCCCACAATCCAACATCGCTCGATGCGGACGCGCTCATGCCGCCGCCCGTTCTCCAACCGTGCCCGCCCGGCCTCGTTCAGGCTTCATGATGGACGCAGCCAATTAGAAAGAGATTAGCGGGCGCGCGTCCGGTCATCGGTCGCTGAGGACGGGCGGCGTCGAGGTCAGGGTCAGGGTCGGCTCGGTCTCGCCATTGGGCGGTTCCGCTAGCGGCAGGAGAATCGTCATGCGCGTGCCAACGCCGAGGCGGCTCTCAGCGGAGATCGAGCCGCCATGAGCCTGCACGATGCTGCGCGCGATCGACAAGCCCAATCCGCTGCCGTCGTTGCGGCGGCCGCGCCGATCGCCCGCGTGATAGAACCGGTCGAAAATGTGCGGCAACTCATCCGGCGGGATGCCCGGTCCGGCATCGGCCACGGCGATCGCCAGGCGATCGCCAACTCGCGCGCTCTCCAGCATCACCCGGGATCCCGGCGGCGCGTACCGGGCGGCATTGTCGACCAGAATCAGCACCGCCTGCTCCAGCCGCGCCGGATCGACCTCCAGGTAGCCATCCACGGCGCCAGTGGCGACGAGCAGGGCGCCATGGCGGCGCGCCAGACGTTCGGCCGGCGACGCCACTCGCCTCACCAACCACCGCGCCGTGGTGAACTCGCGCTCCAGAACGGGCGCTCCCGCGTCGGAGCGCGCCAGGAACAACAGGTCGTTCACCAATGCGCCCATCCGCGCCGCTTCGGCCGCGATGTCCTCCAGCACCTCGCGGTGGAGGGGGTCGCCGGGGGTCGCCAGACCGATGCCGGCGTTGCCCTGGATCACCGCCAGCGGCGTGCGCAATTCGTGCGATGCGTCGGCGATGAAGTCATTTTTCGTTTGCAGCGTCCGAGCCAGAGCGTGCGTCGCGGCCTGCTCGCGCGCGTAGAGCCCCTGCAGTCCGGCGAGCACGCGCGCCGCCGCGGCGATCAGCGCCACGCCAACCAGCGCCACTCCGCTCAGCACCGCGATCAACATCCAGCGTTCGGTCGCGCTTGCCTGCTGCACGCGCTCCAGTGATGCCGCCGCAAGGAGCTCGCCGAGTTGGTCGACCCCCTGCGCGGCGCTGTCCAACCGGTCGAGCTGCTGCAATCCCGCGGCGCTCGCCTCGGCGAACGCCGCGGGGTCGGCGGCGTACACGGCGATGGCCGGTCTGAACTCGGCGTAGTACCGCTCGGCGAGCGCGCGAATCTCGGGCGGGGAGACGATGCGCGGATGGTCGATGCCCAATTGCTCCAACTCGCCAACCTGATGGAGCAGATCGACGTATCCTTGGTCGTACTCGCGCAGCGCGGCATCGGAGGGTCCGTCGGAGGCGATGTCGTCATGGAGGTGGCGCAAATTCAGCGCCGCGATCTGGATGTCCTCGCCCTCGTCTTCCACTTCGATGTCGAAGGTCAACGCCTGCTGCACGGTCGCCCGCACCCCCTCGCTCTGGGCCAGCGCGACGGCTCCGGCGACGGCGATGGCCACGAACAGCGCGGCGATCGCCGCGCCCAGGATCACCCAGGAGCGGCGCGCGATGGCGCCGGGGACGGATCGCTCGTTTCCCGGATTCACGGTCGGTTCATACTTTCTCCGCCCATTCATGGGATTCCAGACAGGCAAGCCCCATGCGCGTTCTTCTGGTCGAAGATGAGCCGGCCGTCGCCAGAATGATCCGGCGCGGACTCGGTCCCCATGGCTATCAGGTGACGACCGCGGAATCCGGCGAGGACGCAGCCGCGCTGCTGGCCGCGGAACCGTTCGATCTCGTCCTGCTGGATATCATGCTGCCCGGGCAGGACGGCCATGAAACCCTCGCCGCGATCCGCCGCCAGCGACCGGACATGCCGGTCGTCATGCTGACTGCCCGCGACGATCTCGCCAGCAAGGTGAGCGCGCTCGACGGCGGCGCCGACGATTACATCACCAAACCCTTTGCCTACGAGGAGTTGTTGGCGCGCCTGCGCGCCGTCTCTCGCCGCACCGATCAACCCGCCTCCGCCGGCATCGAGGTTGGCGACGTGCGGATCGATCTCCGCGCCCATCGGGTGTGGCGGAATGGCGAACCGGTCGCGCTCTCCCGCCGCGAATTCGCCCTGCTGGAATATTTCGCCCGCCACCCCGGGCAGATTCTCTCGCGCCAGCAGATCCTCGATGCCGTGTGGGAGTACGATTTCGACGGCGAGTCGAATATCGTCGACGTCTATGTCCGCTACCTCCGCAACAAACTGGATCGCCCCGGAGAGGCGTCGCTGGTGACCACCGTGCGCGGTGTCGGCTACCGCTTCGACCCGCTCTCGGCGCCGTAACCCGGCAAGGCGCGACGCGCCAATGATAGCCGCGCGTCGCCGCTCGATCCGGCGCAATCCTGGTCTCGCGCCGGCCGGTGCGCGGGGCGCGGCGTGACGATGAGCGCGTCTCATCGGGTTCTCACCAGTTTCTCATCGCCGGTTATTACGATCGATGGAGTGGGCGGCGTTCAGGCCGCATCGCTGGAGCGATCGGGCGCAGGCTCTCCTCGAGGGCCGCGTTCGGGAGGAGAATTGCGCATGGCTTCCATCTTCACCGCGTTGGCCCCTGCCCTGCGGGCCGCCAAGACGACGCCGACGACGACGACGGGCACAACGCGCCCGCGGAAGCGGCGGCGCAACCAGCGCCGCAGCCGCAAGGGTTGAGCCGGCTGACCGCGCCGGCGCCGGGGCACGGGCGCGGTCGCACGGTTCGCAACGCGGCGCCGCGCGCCGCTGGAACGGAACGGACACTCCCCGGAACTCCGTTCGAGAGGAACCATCGTGGCATCCATCTTCACCGCGCTGGCGCCTGCTCTGCAGGCGGCCAAGACTGCATTCACGACGTCGGGCACGACGCGCCGACGGAAGCGGCGTCGGAAGAAGCGACGGCGGAAGCAGCGCCGCCGGCGGCGACGGTAGCGCTGGCGTTCTCCCGGTTTGGGCAGCGCGCGTTCACGTTCACCAAGGCGATGGCCCCGCCTCCGAAGGCGGGGCCATCGCCATGACCGACCGAGGGGATTCAGGCGCTCCATGATCGATCTTTTGCGCCGCTTCGCGCCCGCCGCCGGCGGGGAATCCATCGTGGACCCGGCGCCGCTGATGCCGCTGCGGGAGGTCGCGCGCCGGTTCTGGCCCGATCTGCGTCCCTATCGCTGGTGGCTGGCGCTTTCGCTGGTGTTGGCGGCCGTCGCCCCGGCCATCGAGACGGCCGTCATCTGGCTATATGGTCTGTTGATCGACGATGTGCTGGTTCCCGCCGATCTGGGGGCGCTGGGTCCGATCGCGCTCGCCTACCTCGCGCTGACCCTCGGCGGCGGGGTGGTCGCCTTCGCCAGTTCCTACCTGGGCGCCTGGGTCGGCGAGCGGGTGCTGCTCGATCTGCGGCTGCGCGTATTTCGTCATCTGCAGGCGCTGCCGCCCGCCTTTTTCGAACGCCAGCGGCTGGGCGACGTGCTGACCCGGCTCACCGACGACGTGGACGAGGTCGAGTCGCTGCTGGTCTCCGACGGGGCCGCCGCGCTCGAGTACGCGCTCAAGATCGTCTTCTTCACCGCCGCGCTGGCGATCATCGATTGGCGACTGGCGCTGGTGGCGCTGGTGGCGATTCCGCCGTCGTGGTGGGCGGCCCGTCGCTTTGCCGGCCGCATCAAACGATTCGCCCGGGAGCAGCGGCGGCGCGAGGGCGCGATCGCCGCGGTGGCCGAAGAAAGTTTGGCCAACATGGCGCTGGTTCAGGCCTACAATGCCCAGGAGCGGCAATTGGCCGCCTTCGCCCGCGAGGTCGAGGGGGACTACGCCTCGCAGATGGCCCTGGAGCGGCTGCGGGCGGTCTTCACCCCCCTGATCGATCTGCTCCAGCTCGCCGGGGTGCTGGTCGTCGTCGCGGTTGGCGCCTGGGATCTGGCGCACGGTCGCCTCACGCTCGGCGCGCTGTTGGCGTTCCTCGCCTACCTCAGCCAACTGTATAGTCCGGTGCGCAGTCTCACCAGTCTGGTCAACGACCTGTTCGCCGCCTCGGCCGGAGCCGAGCGCATCATCGAACTTCTGGACGAACGACCCGTCGCCGACCGTCCCGACGCCCGGCCGCTGCTTCCCGCGCGCGGCGCCGTCGCCTTCGAAGGGGTCAGCTTCACCTACCCCGGAGCCGCCGCGCCGGCGCTGCGCGATATTTCGTTTCGCATGGAACCGGGTGAAACGGTGGCGCTGGTGGGAGCCAGCGGGGCTGGCAAATCCACACTCGTCAAACTGCTGCTGCGCTTCGTCGAGCCGGATGTCGGTCGCGTCGCGCTCGACGGTTGCGACCTGCGGGATCTGCGGGCGCGCGACCTGCGCGACCATCTCGCCGTAGTGCTGCAAGAAACGCTGCTGCTCGACGGCACGATCCGCGACAACATCGCCTATGGTCGCCCCGGAGCGAGCGAGGCGGAGATCGTGGCCGCCGCTCGCGCCGCCGACGCGCACCGGTTCATCACCGCCTTGCCGGAGGGATACGACGCCCGGGTCGGGCAGCGCGGACGCGCGCTGTCGGGCGGGCAACGGCAGCGCATCGCCATCGCCCGAGCGATGATCCGCGATGCG
The DNA here is from genome assembly GCA_020847015.1 of Thermomicrobiales bacterium. GTDB lineage: Bacteria > Chloroflexota > Chloroflexia > Thermomicrobiales > UBA6265 > CADCWF01. The sequence continues at coordinate 10,621 of JADLCW010000341.1, forward strand.
CCGGTGCTGATTTTGGATGAACCGACGACCGGGCTGGACGCGGCGACCGGCGAGCGCGTGCTGGAGCCGTTGCGTCGGCTGATGGCCGGACGCACGACGCTCGTCGTGTCTCACAATCTGCTCACCGTGCGCGATGCGGACCGGATCGTCGTGCTCGATCGCGGACGCGTCGTCGAATGCGGGGAGCACGAGGATCTGCTGCGGCGCGGCGGCGTCTACGCCCGACTCTACGCGCTCCACGCGCGTCGGCGCGGCAAGCGGCCGACCCCGGCAAAGGAGGCGTCATGATCGACGACCGCGCGGCGCGGCCATCCGCCGCCGGCGCTCCCTTGCCGCTCGCGCCGGGCGATGCGATCGCGCCGGGGTACGTGGTTCTGGAGCATATGCGGCGCGGTCACGACACCGACACCTACGACGCCTGGAGCGAGGAGCGCACCAGTCGCTGCGTGATCAAGACCTTGCGCCCGGATCGCGCGGGAGATCGCTCCGCTCGCAACCGGCTGCTGCGGGAGGGGCGTCTGCTGCAGCGTCTGACCCATCCGCACATCGTGCGCGGGTACGAAACGCTGACGCAGCCGGTTGCCGCCATCGTGCTGGAGACGCTGCCCGGACAGACGCTCGCCCACCTGATCGAAACGCGGCGCTCCCCGCTGCCGGCGACCGATCTGGCCCATCTCGGCTTGCATCTCTGCTCGGCGGTTCAGTATCTGCACCGCCATGGCGTGCTCCACCTCGATCTGAAGCCCTCCAACGTGATTGCCAGTCACGGCGTGGCCAAACTGCTCGATCTCAGCGTGGCGCGCCCGCCGGGCCGCAGCCGGGCCTGCATCGGCACCGTCGGCTACATGGCCCCGGAGCAACTCGACGGCGGCCATCTCGACGCCGGCACGGATGTCTGGGGCATCGGCGCGGTGCTGTTCGAGGCGGTGACCGGCAACGCTCCGGCTCCGGCCGACGCGGCGACCGACACCGGCGGGATGGTGCAGATCGACCCGGCGCCCGTGTCGCTGCGTCGCTACCGGCGGTTGCCGACCGCGTTCCGGACCCTGGTCGAGCGCTGCCTCGGCCTGGACCCCGCCGCCCGCCCGACGCTCGCCGAGCTGCGGGTGGAGCTGGAGTCCGTGGTGTAACCGCGTCAGGCGGCCGCCCGGCGCGGCGACGTGTCGCCCTCCCCCGTGATTGGGTCACAATGGAAGCATCGCGCGATCGACCTCGCCGGAGTCCGCCATGCGCCCCCGCCGCGAACCCACGCCGCGCCCCGTGCCCCGCGCCGGGCGCATCACTGACATCGTTCCCCAGCGGAACGATCCGGAGCGGGTCAGCATCTCCATCGACGGCGCATTTGCCTTCGGGTTGCCGGCCATCGCCGCCGCCGAGGAACGATTGCGCGTCGGCGACGAGATCGACGCCGAGCGCGCCGCCGCGCTGCTCGCCATCGATGAGCGGGCGCGCGCCGTTTCGGCCGCGCTCGCCTTCCTCGCCTATCGCCCGCGCTCCGAGCGCGAGGTGCGCGATCGGCTGCGCCAGAAGGGCTGCCCGCCGGCGACCATCGACTATGTCATCGAGAAGCTGGCGGGCTGGCGCTATCTCGACGACGCGGATTTCGCCAAACTCTGGGTCGACAACCGGATCGCCAACCAGCCGCGCGGCCGGCGGGCGCTGGAGCAGGAACTGCGCCGCAAGGGCATCGCCGCCGAGACGGCGCGCGACACGCTGGATGCGGCGGATCTCGACGAACGGGCCGCTGCGCGGGAGACCGCGCGCAAGCGGCTGCGCCAGATCGGGCGAGCCGATCCAACGGCGACGCGGCGGCGATTGGCCGACTATCTGGCCCGGCGCGGCTTCGGCTATGACACGGTGCGGCCGGTGCTGGACGAGCTGCTGGGCGAAACGGACGACGATGCCCCGGTCGAATGATTCGCCTCCGCGAACGTACGCGAAATTCCGCAACGTGTGAACGCTCTTGCGAACCGCTCGTGGTATACTGCGAGAGGCTCTGGGAGCATGGATGATAATCCGCTCCGGGCACAATCGCACGGCATCCCACGCCCCGATAACCCGCGAGCCTGCCATTGGCGGGCCATCGTTCGTTCGCTCGTCCGACCGTGTCCGCACGGTCCACGACCGCGCTATGGTCGGA
>JADLCW010000342.1 GCA_020847015.1 Thermomicrobiales bacterium
GCGATTTCCTTCAACTGCGGAAGGATGTAGGGCAGCGCGCCGATATGGTCCTCGTGGCCATGCGTGATGGCGATGCCGCGCAGGTTGCCCAGTCGCTCTTTCACGTAGCGGATATCGGGGATGATCAAATCGACGCCAAGCTGATCTTCCTCGGGGAATTTTGCGCCGCAATCGAGCAGAACCATATCCCGCTCGTATTCGACGACCGTCATGTTCTTGCCGACTTCGCCCACGCCGCCGAGCGGGATCACACGCAGCTTGCCCTTCGGCCCGGCAAGACCGGTTCCCGTCCTGGGCGCGCCTCGGCGCTGTGCCGGGCGACCGCCTTTTCGACCACCGCCAGCCGTTACGCCTTCCTCGCGCTTGGCGGCGGACGGCGGGATATCCATCCGCTCGGACTGGGGCCGACCGCGCGTCGGACGCGGGGCGCCCGGCGCGGCCGGTTTGCCGGAATGGCCGCTACGTTCTTGCCGATCCCGGGTCGGCGCTACCGGCGCGTGCGGCTGGCGTTCCGGCTCGATGCGCGGGGCGACTTCCTCGTCTCGGCGGGGACGGCGAAATCCGCCCGGCGGGGCAACCCGCTTCGGGCCGCCTTGCTGATTCTGACCTTGGCCGCCTCCGCCGCTCTGGCCGCCGCGTCCGCTGCGTTGCTGGTTACGTTGGCCAGATTTTCCGTCGCCGCCTCCTTGCCGTTCGGCATTTTCACCGCTCGTACGCGGCGGCTTGCCGGATTCATCGGATACTGGACGGTTACGGGGTTGGTGGCGGCGCCGGTCTGGGGTTCCCCCGTCATCAGCCGTGCCGCGCGGCTCGCTCTTGGATCGCTCGTTTGTTGGTTCATTCTTATCGGTCACGAATGCCTCGTTTTCACCACGCGATGCCGCCGGCGCAGCGCCGGTCGGCTATTCCAAATCTCGGTGTTCGATGCGCGCCTGCGCGATCGCCTGGAAGTTCGGCGCGCCGATCGGCCGCCCGCATCGCAATCTCGACGCCGCCGCGCGCGTTCCGTTGCCAGCGGCGATTCCCCGCCCCCCGAAACGCAGCGGCCGCGGCGCTCGCTTCAATCTCTGGCGCGAGCCGATTCCCGCGGCATGTCGCCTGCGTCATCGACTTGCTGCCTGAGTTCGCGTGAGAGCCCGCTGCGGAATCGCATTCATCGCCGCTCAGGCTCGCACGCCAATCGCGGATAGTGTAGCGGGTTGCGGGCAACCAATGCCGCCAAGCAACGGCTCAGCGGACGTGGGGCAGAAAATTGACCGCCGCCAGCACCAACACCGCCAGCACCACCAGCAACAGGCAGCCGATCCCGAGCACGCTGCCGATGCCTATGGTCGGTTCGCTCGCACGTGGCGAATTCGGTGCGTCTGGCTGCGGCTCGTCGGCATCGTTCATCAGCGCGCCTCCGCGCAGCATTTCCGAGACGAGCGCAACCCGAGCGGGAAGCACGCGCTGCTCGCGTCGAGCCGTGTCCATGGACCTATGGCAGCCACCTGCGGGCGGCAATTCTTGCGGCGCTCTTGACCGTCATGAAAAAAGAACATATGATCTATATTGCAAGCCGATCGTGGGGAAGGAACGCCCGAGCGCGGACACCCGGCGGACGATCCGGCGTCTCGGTTCAGCAACCACAGGAGATGCCCGCCGATGAATCTCGTCACGCTCTCCGAGACCTCCATGCCGCTACCCAGCCGCGTCGAACTCGCCGCGCTCGAAGAATCCGCCCGCTACTTTCGACGCGCCGGCGCCCGAGCTGGCGCGCTGCTGCTCCTGCTGCAAGGACGCGGCGACGCCGAGCCGATGCTGGAAGCACTGCGCGACAATATGCTCGCTGGCGCGGCGTTGTGCGAGGGCATGCTGGAATTGGACGCGGTTCGTCGCCCCTGCCCCTCTTCCGGAGCGCCCAGCATCGTTACGGCCGCTCGGTCCCGGCGATGACTGTCGGCTGGGCAAGCGCCAGCGGCGTCGAGGCGACAATCGCCGTCGGGGTGGGCGCAGCAGTGAACACCATCAGGCTGGGCGGCTCGCCCCCGGCGCTGGGGGCGTTGTGGGCCACAAGCCATAGCACGGCGATCGCCGCCAATGAGAACGTCACTGTCAGCAGCGCCCCGCGGGCGCCGCGCGCACGCGCTGTGGCGTCATCGCTGGAGCCAACCCTCCGACCGGCTTCACCCGGCGATGCGCCATGGTTTTCGCTCGCCTCCGGTCTCTCCTGCCCCATGCCGGCGCCTCAGACGACGAAGCGGCCATCGCGCATGAATGGTTGCCCATCGACATCGACTTCGCCACCGCGGCGCAAGTCGCAGATCATGTCCCAGTGGACAGCCGACTGGTTGACGCTGCCAGTGTCCGGATATCCGGCTCCGACCGCCATATGCACGGTTCCGCCAATTTTCTCATCGAACAGAATATTCTTGGTGAAGCGCTGGATGTCGAAGTTCGTGCCGAAGGCGAACTCGCCCAGACGCCGCGCGCCGGGATCGGTGTCGAGCGTTTGGATCAGAAATTCCTCATTGCGCGCCGCCGCCGCGTCGACGACCTGACCGCGCTCGAATTTCAGACGAATATCGCCGATCTCACGCCCTTGGGTAACCACCGGGAATGAGAAGCGAACGCGCCCTTCGGCTGAATCCTCGACCGGCCCGGTAAACAACTCCCCATCGGGGAAATTGCGCGCGCCATCGGCATTGATCCAGGTGCGTCCCGCTACCGAAAGTCGCAGGTCGGTTCCCTCGCCGCGCAGATGCAGTTCGGACTTGCCCGCCAGCCAGTCGATCAGACGCTGCTGCTCGGCGGCCTGCGCCTTCCAGGCTTCAGCCGGGTCGGGCGCGTCGAGTTTGCAGGCGGCATAGACGAATTCGGCGTACTCAGGGGTGGCCATATCCGCATCTTGCGCGTAGGCGTCAGTCGGAAAGAGCGTCAGCACCCATTTGTATGCACCTTCGGCGGTGCGTCGCATGGTCGCCTCCAGCAGCGGCGAGCGAGCCGTGCGCCGCACGCGTTGTCGCTCCGGGTCGACGCCGGCCAATGAGCGGGTATTCGTTTCGGCCAACACATTGATCAGCGCGTCGGCCTCCTCCCGAGCGAAGCGATCCACCGGTGAGATGTAGGCGAGTTGCGCGTCGTCGCCGTGGGCAATGAGATTGGCCTCGATGTCAGGGAGCGAGGGAACCAGCACCGGGTGGCCGCCACGTTCCAGCACCGCCCGCTGCACCGCCGTCAACAACGGCGCGGCCGCCACGCCGCCGGTAATCGCTACCCGCTGGCCCGGCTGCACGTCGACGCTGTACGCAACGAGAGTACGCGCCCACAGGCGCAGGCGGGGATCGCTCATTCGGCTTCCTTCCGGTCCGGGCGCAACGCCCGCGGGCAACGAACGGCCGTTAGCGACGATTGTCGCAAAGGTGCGCGGCGCGGCGCTCACTTCTTGCCCGCACGCCGCTCCCCTCGGTCGCCCGATTCTTCACCGCCGACCCGCCGCAACACCTCGATGGCGGAGACGACCGGCCGATCGACGACCGACTTGAACTCGATTTCCAGCGTGCCGTCCGTTACTTCGACATCGAACGTTTTGACGACGGCGGTCATCGTCCCGACTTCATCGTAAATATCGAAGTCGACCAGCGCCTCCATGCCCTCGGCATCCACGTCGAATATGCGCTTGCCAGCTTTGCCCTTGCCGCCCCCCTCGGCGCCCCAATAGGTCTCCACAAAGTGGAGGCGCACCCGATACACGCCATCATCCGGCACCGGGATGGCGTAGAGAAACGCGCCGTTGTGATCCTTGTCGGAGCCGACGCGCTGGGTGAGATACAGGCGATCGTCGTCCGTGCCGGCGACGGCGGTCGTCGCGGGCGGCATTTGCGCTTCGCCGCCCCGGTAGTCGCGGTCGCGCTCCCAGGCGATCTCGGTGTCCCGCGGGCGCTGCTTCTGGCGACGACGCTCCGATTTGCCGGCGGCGCCCTTGGCTGGTCGGTTATCGCGTTGCCATCCCAGCACCGTCGCCGGGTCGAGTCCGCCACGCGCCGAGACCGACTGGACTCCGCCAATCGCTTGTGGCGCATCGCTCACGGTTTGCGCCAGCTCATGCGTACTGCCCGGAGCATCGCTGACCTCGAGCGCCGCATCGCCGCGCTCGCCCGCCTGGTCGTCGACGCGCCGCGGGCTGTCGCTGGTCTCCGGCGCCGCATCTCCCGGCTCCGTCACATTGCCGCGGTCGGCGCGCGGATCGTCCATCACTACTCCGGCTTCAACCGGAGCCGGCGAGCGCTGGCGTCTGGCCGCGGCGGCTGGCGCCGCTTCGGGAGCTGCGGCTGTCTTCCGCTCTTTGGCGTTCCCGGCGGCGTTGTTCACACCCGCGTTGCGCTTCCCGGCGTCGCTCGTGCCCGGCGAATCGCCTGCGCTATCGTTCTTTCCGGCGTTCTTCTTGTCCGAGTTCTTGCTCGCTTTCTTGCCAGTGTTCTTGGCCGGAGTCTCGCCTCTGGCGGCCCGAATCTCGCCGGCATCGATGCGGGCGATCGCTTCGAATCCCTCGGGGACCGGAGCCAGTCGCTTGGTGGAGCGAGGCGGCGGCAACACCGGACCGCTATCCTCGGTCAAATTCGGATTGCGCCGAGGTCGATCGCCGCGCTCGACTGGTGAGGGTCGGGCCGGCTTGCCGCCATCCCCGGATTCCGTTTCCCCGTTGCCGCGTTGGCTGCCCTTGGCCTTGGCTTTCTTGCCCTTTTTTCCGCTGTCCTGCTGCGGACGATCGCGATCGCGTCCGTCGTTGGTCGCCGCAGCGTTGTCGGTCCCGTCGCTGACTGGCGCGAGTTCCGCGCTTCCCGCGTCGCCACCGCCATCGCGGTTTCGCGCGCGCTTGCGAGCTGGTTCGGCTTGTGCAATGCCATCGCTCTCGCCGCCCGCGACCACGGTCCCGCCGTCATCCACCGGAACCGGAGCCAGTTCGCCCCCGGTTGTCGGATCGCCTACATCGAGCGTGGCAGGCGCCACCACGCGCTCCAGCACCGCCGGCGTCTCCTCCGGCTGCAGGTAGGGCGCGGATCCCTCGTCGCACCCATTGCCAAGACCGTCGCCATCGCCGTCCTTTTGGCTGGGATTCGGCAACTGCCAGCAATTATCGACCGCGTCAGGGATGCCGTCGCCATCGGTGTCCGGTCCCGGATCGGGTTCCGGTTCAGGCGCCGGCGCGGGCGGGCAGGCATCGCCAATCCCATCTCCATCGCTGTCCTCTTGGCCGATGTTGTACACGTACGGGCAATTGTCGAAGGCGTCCGGGATCTTGTCCCCATCCGAATCCAGCGTCATCTGATCGTGGTGAATCTCATCGTTGGGATATGGCCCCTGCGAGACCGGCTGGGCTTGCTGCTGTGATTCCGGGGCGGGCGCCGAGGTGGGATCGGACGCGGTCACCTCTTGCAGCGTCTGGGTGGTGACGGTGGCATTCGGATTCGGTTGTTCGGCTCGATCGCCCTGGGCGGCGGCGCTACCGAAAACCAGCCGCGGCGGATCACCTTCGACGGCCTCGGCTCCGCCCGCATCGAGCGAGACGGGTTCTTCGACCGGTGGGGCTTCTTCCGATCCACGTCGACCGTCGCGCGGGCCAGCCAACACGACCGTGCCAGCCGCGGTTCCGACTGCGAGCATCAGCGCCACGAGCACGAATATCGCTCGCGTCAGGTTGCCCCGCATCGTCACCGCGGCCCTCCCCGTGGGGGTGTGAACCCCCTTCCCCGATGCCGGATCCGAATGTGCGGCTCTTCGAACGCATCGGCTATTGTGCCTGAACCGCACACCGCCTACAACGTCGGGCGATCCCTCGTCTGGCGCAAAATCGGCGTACGACCGCGCGGGAAAGCGATCGTCGCCGGCAATTCGATCGGAGCGAATCATGACTGCGGGTCACAAATCAAAACGCGCGCCCGGCCTCGCCCGTTTCCTGCATCGTGCCGGCGGGCTGAAGTCGCTGCCGCGCACCGGCTGGCTCGATCGTGGCGTGGACCCTACGCGGTGCGAATCCGTGGCCGATCACTCGCTGCGAGTCGCCTTGCTGGCGTGGCTCGCCGCCGAGGAGTTGGAATCCGAGACCGATCTCGATGTGGACCGGTTGCTTCGTCTCGCATTGATCCACGATCTGGCCGAGACGTTGGTCGGCGACATCCCCCCGTACGACCCATCAGCGCTGGCGGACGTTCCCGAGCGGGATCGGGCGGCCTTCCTTGACCGCCGTCACCACCGCGCGCCGCACCGCGCGTCCGCCAAAAAAGCGGCCGAGCGCGCCGCCATGGCCGATCTGCTGACCGATCTATCGCCCACACTTCGCGATCGGCTCGGCGTCCTCTGGCGCGAACTTGAACTTGGCGAGAGCGCGGAGGCACGCTTCGTCAAGCAGGCCGATATGCTGGAGACCTATTTGCAGTCGCGCGAATACGCAGCAAAGAACCCTGCCATACCGGTCGGGTCCTTTGCGGCCGAAGTGGCCGAGGCGATCGCTGATCCCGGTCTCGCTGCATTGCGCGATGCGATCGCCACGCTGGAACCGGAATCGTCGCCAGCCGATCGCGCAACTCGGCTCAGAGCGGCAGATCCTCCTCCAGTTCGCCCTGAGGACCGAAGGTGATGGGGCGCAACTCCCCCGTCTGCTCCACCCGCCCCGAGGCCATCATCTCCGGCAGCAGCGGCTCCGAAACCCATAGATGCTCGACATGCTTGGTGTCGCGGATACGCGCGATGCGCGCCTCCTCCACCGACGTTTTCAGACAGCAGGCCACGGCGACAAAGAGCGCCTGTCGGTCCGTGTCCACGGTCAACGGAATGCGCGCCCCCTGGGGACCCTTGGCGGTGATCAAGTTCATGTAGGTGCGCTCGAAATCGATTTGATCCACGGCACGGCGCAGCGCGATGTCAAACATGCCGATGCCGGTGGCGTTGCCTTCGGTCTCGGGGGTCAGGCCGCGCACGATCAGGCGCTGGATATGCGGCAGCGGCGCGGCTTCGCCTAGCGGCACGGAACCGACCACATCCCGGTTGATCACATTGGGATCGGCTCCATCGCCGCTGATGTCCTTGCCGATCTCATCCACGATCAGCACGTCGATGCGCTCGCCGGGCAAGGTGCCCAGCCATTCGCGCGCGATCCGCAGCAGGTCCTGCTCGCGCTCCCAGATGCGCGCTCCCGGCACCGCTTCCACCATGCCCAGTTCGCCATAGCCGTTTTCGATGACGGCGATGCCGAAGGGAATGTTGACCTGGGTGAGGGTGAAGTTGGCC
>JADLCW010000343.1 GCA_020847015.1 Thermomicrobiales bacterium
CAGAACCAGGGCGTGCAGACTTCCAGCGATGGTGGTTCGGCGTTGGCCGGTTCCGGAGCGGGGGTGACGACCGGTGGGGGCGACGCCGCCCAGCAGAAAGTTGGCGCCGCCGGCCCGGACAGCAATCACGTGCCAGCCGGGTACCGCGATGTGGTCGAGCGCTACTTCTCCGACGATGGGAGCGCGCCATGAGCTGGCTGGATCGCTTCATCTCCCCGCTCGGCTCGGCTCCGCCCGCGGCTCGTCCGGATGCGACCGAGCGCGTATTCGATGAAGCGCTGCTGACCCATCTGCGTCGTCTCGCCATCGCCTCAGGTCGGGTGCGCGCCGTCGGCATCGCCGGCGAGCACCGGTCCCGCCGGCGCGGTTCGTCGCCGGAATTCACCGATTTCAAGAGCTACAGCATCGGCGACGATTACCGTCGCATCGACTGGGGCGCCTACGCCCGGCTGGACGAACTGTTCGTTCGCCTCAGCGAGGTGACCACCGAACTCGACGTTCACCTGCTGCTCGACGCCAGCGATTCGATGGTTTGGCGCTCCGACCCCACGCTGCCCACCAAGTTCACCTACGCGCGTCGGCTGGCGGGCGCGCTCGGCTACGTGACGCTCTGGCGGCTCGACCGGTTGTTTCTCACCCCTTTCGGTGGGCAGCTCGGGCGCAGCATCGGCCCGATGCAAGGGCGCGCCCAAATGCTGCCGATGCTGCGGGCGCTGGAAGAAATGGCTCCGCTCGGTGGCACCGCGCTCGCCGAGTCCATCGACCGGTATCTGCACGCCCGTCGTCGCTCTGGCGTGCTGCTCGTGCTTTCCGATCTGATCGCCGGCGAACCGGAAGAATTGCGCGCCGGTTTGCGCGCCGCTCATCTGCACGGCTGGCAGGTCGCGCTGCTGCATGTGCTGGATGCGGCCGAAGTCGCGCCGGCGCAAGCCGTCGCCTATCTGTGCGATGACGCCGGCGACGCCAACGCTCCAGTCGAACTGATCGAAGCCGAAACCGGCCGCCGTCTGCTGCTCTCCCCGACCGGCGATCTGGTCGATCGGTTCGAGGCGGCAATCGCTGATTGGTTGATGCGGATCGAGCGAGTGTGCGCCGACGAGGGCGTGAGCTATGTGCGAACTCCGACCTATCTGCCGCTGGAGGTTGCGCTGCCGCGGCTGCTGCGCGAGCGGGGGGTGGTGGCATGAGCCTGCTCGCGCCCCTTGGTCTCCTGGCGCTGGTCGCGCTGCCGACGATCGTGCTCCTGCACATGCGCCACACGACGCCGCGCGAGAAACCGATTCCTACGCTGCGCTTCTGGCTGGCCGCCGAGCCGAAGCCGACCCGCCGCCCTCGCCTGCGTCGGCCGCCGTTCACCCTACTCCTGCTCTTGCAACTCCTCGCTGCCGCCGCGCTCGCCATCGCGCTGGCGCGGCCGGTCGTCGCCGGCGCCCTCGCCCCGCTCGGGTTCGATCTGCGCACCGAGCCGCGTCACCTGCTCGTGCTGCTCGATGGTTCCACCAGCATGGCGGCGCGCGGTTCGGCGTCCGGAACCACGCGCTACGAAGAAGCGCGCGCAGAAGCGGTGGCCCGTCTCGGTGCGCTCGGCGAAGGCGATGTAGCGACAGTGCTGGCGCTCGGTTCGCGCATCGAGACGTTCAGCGCCACCGACGCCGCCGGTCTGAACGCGCTGCGCGCCCGCCTCGCCGCGCTGCCGATGCCGGGCGGTCGCGCCGATCTCGACGCCGCTCTGGCGCTCGCTCACGATCTGCTGCTGCCCGATCGCGCCAACGACGCCGTCGTGCTCACCGATGGCGCCGTCGCCGTCGACCCGACGACCGCCGCCGCGTTCGGCGCTCCGCTCGAACTCGTGCGTTTCGCCGGTTCCGGCGGCAGCGACAACGTCGCGGTCGTGAGCATCGCCACCCGCGGTACTGCCGACGCCGGCTCCGCGCCGACGCTGTACACCCGCATCGCCAACTTCGGCCCGGTCAGCATGACCGCTCCGGTCGTGCTGCGCGCCGACGGCATCGAGATGGATCGCCAACAGACCACCGTGCCTGCGGACGGCGGCGCGGTCGATCTCGCATGGCCGCTGCCGCCGGGCGCTACCGAAGCGACGGTCGCAGTCGAAACGAACGACGCCCTGCCCGCCGATGACGTGGCGTCCCTGCCCATCGGCGCCGGAGCCGGCAGTTTGTCACTGCGTATCCTGCTGGCGTCGGATCTCGCCTCGCCGCTGGCGCGGGCGCTCGCCGCGCTCGATGGCGCGGCGGTGACGATCGAACCGACCTCGGCTTTGACCGATCCCGCGGCCTTGGCGCCCTACGATCTGATCGTCGTCGAGGGCGCCGCGAGTACGCCGGACACGCTGGCTGCGCTCAAAACGCCGCTGTTGATCGTGGCGCCGCTGGCCGGCGGTCCGCTGCCGGTGACCGGGATGATGTCCGACTCCGGCATCGAGCGGCTGCGCGCTGGCGATCCGCTGTTGCGTGGCGTCGATCTCTCCGGTGTCTCGTTCGGCGAGGCTCCCATCGTCGATCCCGGGTCAGGCGGGCGTGAAGTGGTCGGCGCCGGCGAGGGGCCGCTCATCCTGCGCGACGAGATCGGCGGCGAACCGGCCATCGTTTTCGCCTTCGATTTGACCGCGTCGAATCTGCCGCACCGTATCGCGTTCCCGGTGCTGGTCGCCAACGCCGTTGCCGAATTGGCTCCCGCGCCCCTCCCCGCGACCGTGCCACTGGGCGATCCGGCGACAATTCAGGCGCGATCCGGCACGGCCGCCATCGAAATCATTCCGCCGGCGGGTCCGCCGGCGCAGTTCACCTTCGATCCGTTGATGAAAGCCGGCGGCGTCGTTGCGCCGCGCGAGGCGAGCTTCGAGCAGACCGGGCAACCCGGCGCCTATCTCGCCATCGAGCGCGACGCCGCCGGCAACGAAACCGGGCGCGGTCGCTTCGTCGTCAACGCCGGGCATTCTCGCGAATCGGATCTGCGTCCCAATCTCGATCTTCCCGCGGTGTTGGCCACCGCGCGCTCCGCCGATCTCGACACGACCTCCGGCTCCGCCATCACCGATCTTTGGCCGCTGCTGGCGCTGGCCGCGCTGGCGCTGGCGATCCTGGAGTGGCTGATCGCGCTGCTTCCGCATCGGCGCGCGGTGCGGCGACCCGCCGGAGCGACATCGCCATGACGCTCCAGTTTGCCAATCCCGGCGCGCTGTGGCTGCTGGCGCTGCTCCTGCCAGTCGCAGGTCTCGGCTGGGTGTTCGGCGTTCGGCGCCGCCGCTTCGCCCCGCTCGCGACCTGGCTGCGCGCCATCGCGATCGCGTTGCTGGCTGTTGCCCTCGCCCAACCACTGATCGGCTCCGGCGGCGGTCGCGCCAATACCGTGTTTCTCATCGATCGCTCGCGCAGCCTCGGCATCGACGACGCCGCGGTCGCCACCGACTGGTTGAACGCAGCGCTGGCCGCCGTCGGCCCGGGTCAGCAGGCGGCGGTGGTCGCCTTCGGCGCCTCGCCGAAACTGGTCGCCTCCGCCGCGCCGGCCGATCGACTCGACCGCGCCTGGATGCAGCCGGACGCCATCCCCGAGGCCGACCGCGATTTCACCGATATCGAATCCGCGTTGGCGTTGGCGCGGGCGCTACCGCTCGGCGGAGGCCGCCGCATCGTATTGCTCTCGGATGGGGCTGAAAACGTCGGCGATGCGAGCGATCAGGCCGCACAGGCGGCTGCCGACGGCGTGCCGATCGACGTCGTGCCGCTACCCGGCATCGGAGACGACGATCTGCGCGTCGAAGGCGTGGACGCGCCCGCCTCGGTCTGGTTCGGCGAATCGGTTCCGGTGCTCGTCAGCGTCAACGCGCCGGCGCCCGGTCCCGGCCGGATCGAACTGTGGGCAGATGGCGAACGCATCGCGGTTCAGGATGTGGCGCTCCCGACCGGGCTCAGTTCCCACGCTTTTCAGGCTGCCGGGTTGACCGCCGGTTTCCATGCGCTGGAGGTTCGCGTCAGCGGCGATCCCGCCCTGGATCGCTTCCCCGAAAACGACCATATGCCGCTTGCGACGATCGTGCGCGGGCAACCTCACTTGCTGTTGGTGGAACCGGAGGGCGGCGATCCGGGCATCCTGCAAGGGGCGTTGACGCGGAGTGGCGCTCAGGTGACGGTCGGTCGCCCGGCGGACCTCCCCAGCCGCCTCTCGGATCTCGAAGCCTACGATGGCTTCGTGCTGGACAACGTGCCGGCCGCCGACTTCACACTCGACCAACTGGCCGGTTTACAGACTGCTGCGCGCTCGCTCGGGCGCGGGTTGGTCGTCATCGGCGGCACGGCCAGCTACGGTCCCGGCGGGTACGCCGGCTCGCTGCTGGAATCGGCGTTGCCGGTGACGGTGAACGTCACCGACGGCCGTCAGCGCCCCCGAGTCGCCTTGCTGCTGATCGTCGACAAGTCCGGTTCGATGAGCTACGACCCGCTGGGCAGCACCGGCAAGATCGAGATGGCCAAGGAAGCCGCGCGTCTCGCCGCCGGCGCGTTGGCCCAGGGCGACGAGATCGGGATTCTGGCGTTCAACGATCGTCAGCAGTGGGTCGTGCCGCTGACCGCGATTGGCGGCGCCCAGCAGCGCGAGCAACTCGACGCGCTGATCGCGGGGATCACCGCCGAAGGCGGCACCGAAATGCTGCCGGCGCTGTCGGTCGGGCTGGACGCCATCCGTAATGCCGACGCCGACGTGCGGCATATCGTGCTCCTCTCCGACGGCAAGTCGCGCACCGGCACGCGCGAGAGCTACCAGACGCTGGTCGATGACGCCGTACGCGACCGCACCACGCTCTCCACCATCGCCGTCGGCGAAGACGCCGACACCGATCTGCTCAACTTTCTGGCTGACCGCGGTGGCGGTCGCTACCACTTCACCGAGCGCCCGGAGGATATCCCCAGGGTGACGTTGCAGGAAGCCCAGAGCGCCGGCAGCCAGTCGGTCATTCGCGGACAGTTCCAGCCGATCCAGACTGCGCCGAGTCCGATCCTGACCGCGTTCGCGCCGACCGATCTGCCCGCGCTCGATGGCTACGACTTCGCCGAGGCCAAACCGGACGCGCAGACGATTTTGACCAGCGATCGCGGCGATCCGCTGCTGGCCAAGTGGCAGTACGGGTTGGGTCGCGTCGTCGCCTGGACCGCCGACAACGGCAGCGATCTCGCCGCCGGCTGGACCGACTGGCAGCGTTATGACGAGTTCTGGGCAGCCGTGGTGCGCTGGGCGCTGCCCGACCCCGAACAACGCCCGCTCCAGATCAGCGTCCGCCGCGATGGTCCGGAGGCGGTCGTCTCGGTCGAGGCGGGAGCCGACGCCGGCGACCTCGCCGAGGTGACCGCCGACATCACCACACCTTCCGGGGCGGAGGTGACGACCCGTCTCTTCGCCCAGACCGGTCCCGGACCCTACCAGTTGCGCATCATCGCGCCCGAGCCAGGCGCGTACCAGCTGAATCTGCGCAGCAGCGGCGACGCCGGTGTGATTACCGAACTAGCCGGGTTCGCCCCTCCCCCCTCACCGGAGCTGCGACCAGCGCCCGCTGGAGCCGCATTGCTGCGCGATCTGGCCGCCCGCACCGGC